>JBGOXV010000235.1:0-2509 GCA_041479325.1 Thermoplasmata archaeon | reverse complement strand
TCCCTCTTGTCCCGGGCAGCGTTCATCTGCTCCTGGAGCCCTATCTTGTGATCGTGGAATGCGTCCCTCTCGGACCTCAGGACCGCCGCCAGATCGTTGATCTCGTCCCTCTTGTTAAGCAATGCCCTGAACTTCAGTTCCTGGTTCTGAAGTTCGCTTATCTTCCTAGGTGGCGTCTTCTTATGTTGCATCAGGAACCTCGCCTATCACGAGCTTCTGGCTCGGGATTATAGAACGAGCTAATAAGCGTGTTGGCATAATGAATGCACACGTCCGGTCCTCGATGCGACAGCAAGGCATAAATTCACGTTTTGGAATCTCTCGACGCAAACATGGCGCCGAGCAAATCGCGCACAAATCCCGGAGCTTCTGGATGGTACTCCCGTTCCAGGGGGATAATCGAGCCAAGTATGGAAAAGGCCGACATTGGGGCAGAGAACGCCATCCTATGCTTTGGGGACCGGTTCTACTCGAGTCTTCGGACAGCTATGGTCAAGAAGAACCTGGTGAAGTCCCCAGATCTCCCCGGCTCGTTGAAAGGTTTCGTGGCAGGCGGGGTCGCTGTCCACCAATCGCATATTGGCGCGCCCGGTGCGGCGATGCTGTTTGACGTTCTTATCGCCTCAGGCGTGAAGAGGCTCCTCATGCTGGGTATGGCTGGGTCGATTTCCGCGGATTGTCACATTGGGGACGTGGTCGTTCCATTGTGGGGAGTCCGCGAGGAAGGCACATCTCACCACTATGTCTGCTCCGACGAACAGGCGAGAGCTAGTCCAAGCATGGTGAAAGGTATCAGGAAGCACTTCGGGCACCTGGGGATCCGAGAGGGTGGGGTCTGGACCACAGATGCTCCTTACAGGGAGACGGCCGAGAAGGTGAAGTCCTATTCGACCAACGGAGTCCTGGTCGTGGAGATGGAGTGCACCGCCCTCATGTCGGTAGCCCAGTGCCGCAAGAAATCCTTTGGTTCCGTCCTTGTCGTCACCGACGAGGTGAGACATGATGGCTGGGAAGAAGCTTTCAGAGGCGCCAAGGTGAGACGGACGACACGCCTCGTCTGCGAGTCTGCGGCGGACTACTTCAGCTGATCATCGAAAGGCGTTCTGATCCCTAGCCCGGGGGTCCTTGGCGCAATCAGCTTTCCGTCCTCGAACGTCAGACCCGAGGAGGGGTCGTCGATTATGCAGAAGTGCGAGTCAAGGTCCGCGAAGACCACGTTCTCCGAGCTCAGTGCGAAATGCAGGCCCGCAGCTATGGATATCTGTATCTCGCCCATGCACCCGACCATCGTCTTCACATCGGCTGCCTCTGCCAACCGGTTGATCATGACCGCGTCGTGTATCCCGGCGCTCTTCATCAGCTTGATGTTGATCATGTCCGCGATTCCCTCGCGTGCGATCTTCCTGGCATCGAGTACGGACTTGACGCATTCATCCGCCATGATTGGGATGTCGGAGGCTTCCGTCACCTTCTTTAGGCCAGCGTAGTCCTGCGCCTTCACGGGCTGCTCGATGACCGCGACATCGTAAGCCTTCATGGTCTCGCAGAACCTGATAGCCTGCTCGACGGTGTATCCCTGGTTCGCATCGACCCTGAGGTGCACCCCTGGACCTACGGCCTCCCGGACTGCACCCACCCGTTTGATGTCCTCTTCGAGGTCGAGCCCGACCTTTATCTTGAGCGCCCTGAAGCCAGCCTTGTAGTGTTTCAGGGCCTTCTTGACCGTCGTCTCCCGCGACTCTATGCCGATGGTCATGTCAGTGACGATCCTGTCCTGGGTGCCTCCGAGCCATTCGTAGAGGGGTTTCTTGTCGCGCTTGCTGATAAGGTCGAAGAGCGCGATGTCGACTGCGGCTTTTGCAGCGGTGTTCCCCTCTGCCATGGAGTCCAGCCGCTGGTGAATCTTGACCAGATCGTCCTCCTCGGTGCCCACGATCTTCTTCGGGACCTTAGAGAGGAACGCTTCCACCGATTGTCTGGTCTCTTTTGTGACGTCCGTGGGGTTGCCGTTGCCCACGCCGAAGTCGTCTCCAGAGACGATCTTCACGGTGATGTTCTCCTCGACATCCGATGAGCCGGTCGCAATCTTGAAAGTGCTCGTCCGCTTGTTGACGAAGGTCCTGAATTCCACGGAATCTATCATTGCCTCACCCTTTTCTCGAACAGCTTCACCGCGTTTATGTCCTTTTTCAGTCCCATCGCGTTCGCGACTGGACTGCACTTGGTCCTGAGGAGATAGGCGATTGGTGCCAGATCGGTCTCGGAGAGCGATTCGAAGTTCGCCATCCCCTTTCCCACGATCAGGTCCGCATCCTCCAGCAGCTTCCCGAACTTCCCCCTGATCGAGTCGAGGTCGATGCCGACCGCGAATCCCGGCGCCTCGACTATCTCGTCCACGATCTTCTCCATCCCGAGGCCCTTGATGTCTTTGAGCGTGGCATCGGTCAAGATGGCGTCCTCCTTCACGACCAGCGTGAGATGGATATCGGACTTCTTCAGCTCCTTCAGG
>JBGOXV010000234.1:0-2540 GCA_041479325.1 Thermoplasmata archaeon | reverse complement strand
CTGAGCAATGATCCCGTCCTTGCTCCTGGCCTGGCGATGTTCTCCGGTCTTCGAATTGTGAAGCTGGAGGAATGGGAGTGCCTGTGCAGCTTCGCCCTTGCCACCTATGCCAACATTCCTCGGATAAGCAAGATGATCGAGACCTTGGCCAACAGGTTCGGCAAGAAGATCACCGGGAACGTCCGCGCGTTCCCGACGATCGAGCGGATGAAGAGAGTCACGATTGCCGAATTGTCGGAGTGCGGCTTGGGTTATCGCGCTCAGTACATTCATGATATGAGCCAGATGCTGAACCGCGACCGCATCGATGGGTTCACGCGGCTCGGTTTCGAGGAACTGCGGAGCGAGCTGATAGAGCTACCGGGGGTGGGGGACAAGGTCGCGGACTGCGTCGCGCTCTTCGGATTCGGCCAGCTGGAAGCATTCCCCATCGATGTCTGGATGAAGCGGGCGTTGGAGAGGCTCTATGGACAGACCGGCAGCTACGGGAAGCTCAGGGCCTTCGCACACGCGAGGTTCGGTCCTTTTGCCGGATACGCGCAGGAGTACCTGTACTTCAACGAGCGCGCGCGCGCCCGGAAAGGAGCATGCGCTTTCTCGAAGTGATGGCTTCACTTCTCGTTGACCCCGGGATGCGTGCGCTGGTAGAAATCCATGATCTCCCAGTCGGGGATCCTCCCCTCCTCCCTCTCCATTAGGGCGAGGCCGAGTATCCTGGCATAGTCTTCGATGATCTCCTCGCACTCGGGTCCCCCGATGCGGTCGTGGACCTCAAGCTTCCCGCCCTTTATCCTCCCCAGGAAGGAACCCGCAAGCGCCGGCCCGCGGAACACCATGTGCCTGCCGGTCTCTGGCAGGATCCCGCGGAAGCCTGCTCGCAGATACTGTGTAAGGTTATCCTCTGGAGATAGGATTACATTGGCACTATGCTGGACCTTCCCGAGGTTCGCGTAGGCCTCATTCGTGGCCCAGTACAGCTGTCCGGAGCCGAGCAGCAGGTACCCCTTCACCAGGAAGCCCTCGTCCTCGAGCCTCCTGAGGGTTCGCCTGATCTGTCGCATCGGTATCTCGTGGCCCAGTAAGGTGCTCAGCGATTCGGCGGCTATCACGCCATAGTTCTCGAACAAGCGCTTGATCACCGCTTGCCAGGCGGCATCCGCTTTCACCTTCCTTCGCTTGATGCTGACATAGGAGAGCCCGGCATCAAGATAGAGCCTGGAGGACGAGTACAGCGACTTGATCGCGTCAATTGTGTCCTGCCTCCCCAGAGGCGAGAGGTCGATCAACCGGTCGCGCTTCACAGGCTGCTGATCCTTGACGATCCTCATGATGAGCTTCTCGTCAGCGCTCAGATCCGTCTGCCGGGCGGCTTGGTAGAGGCTCGCATCCTCTGGCCTGCAGTACCCGACCCTATCGGGTATGAGATGGCCCCGGACGACCGCCCCGCGCTTCTGCATCTTCTGGAGCTTCTCGAACCTGACCACCCTCAGAAGCGCCTCGGCGTTGGAATGAAGCCCCCCGAACCTCGACAGCACCTCGTTCATGTCCGGAAGCTTGGTGGACTCCTCGAGATTCTGCAAGCTGAAGACCATGCTGAGCAGGTCGGAGAGTTCGAAGCTCTCCGCCACGACCCTGCCCTTCACGAGGAAGCCGTTGGATTCCGCATAGCCCCTGGTGAGGAACTCCTTCTTGATCTCGTCATCTAGCTGGCCGGCATCGACCCCGAATGCGCTCCTGACCCTGAGGATCTCGATCCCCATCGAGCCGTAGAAGGGCATCATCTTGTCAGCGGACTCGATCAGAGCGCCGAGCAACTGGGGGTCGTCGAGCTGCACATCACGAATCTCGACGGAACCGGCTAGTTGCCACAACTCTACCATCCCAACGATCCTTCCGGCCTTGACCAGCAGGAAGAACCAACCCTCCCCGTACCGGGATGTGATCTCGGTCCACTTGTCGCCCAGGTATGGGTCGTAGAGCGAGAGGATGCGCAAGGTGTCCTCCGGTGCGGGGACGGACTCGAGCCCGGCCAGCTCATCCGGGAGCAGGAACATCTCCGTCCTCTCGAGACCGACGGTGATGTTCTTTGCCCCGACCTTACGCAGCAGCGAGAGAGCGAAATCGTAGTCCGTATCGAGGTATGCGGCCACCTGCATGACGGTAGCAGGACCGAAGCCTCGCAGGTAATGTTTGACCACCCGCTCGTGCGGGTTGTCGAGGATCGGTTCGATATCGCACGCCACGTACACATTGCGCGAGGTCCACGACTCCGCCTCGTTCCATAGCCGGAGGAGGAACCCCTTCCTGTCTAGCGAATCGAAGTACTCCCTCATGATATCGGGCGGGAACCCTGCAGCGCTCGCGATGTCCTGGTAAGTGCCCTTGCCGATCTTCCGGAGGGCTTGGAGTATCGCATCCTCGTACTTGGTGAGCTGCTCATGGCGATACACCCCCAGATAGTACGGGGCATCCTCTGCGAGCACGTACCTCAGTCTGCCACGCACGAACCTGCCCAGGAGTATCTCGCCTTTCTGGCGGAG
>JBGOXV010000233.1:0-2545 GCA_041479325.1 Thermoplasmata archaeon | reverse complement strand
GTCCACCCCTCGCTCATCCCGCCCGTGGCGAGCCCAGAATCCTCGGAGCCACGAACGGCCCTGCTCGTGACTTCATAGACGACCTGGATCAACCGGTGAGTGAGCAGAATCTCATGTGGGGAAGGTTGAATAAAGCCCCGATGCATCCAGGGCACCCATGGACCCGCTCCAGGCGCTGATCATGGGGATAGTCCAGGGGCTCACGGAATGGCTCCCCGTGTCCAGCTCAGGACACCTTGTGATAGTACAGGACCTACTTGGACTGAACTCCTCGGAGAACCTGGTTTTCGACCTCGTGCTGCACATGGGCACGCTGTTGGCCGTCGTGGTCTTCTTCCGAGTGGAGCTTGGGAGAATAGTGTGGTCTGTCCTCACATGGAGGTCCGCGAAGGAGCCGGACCAGGCCCAGCTGCGCAAGCTGGCCTTGCTCCTGATCATCGGGACCATCCCGGCTGGGATCGCGGGCGTGCTGTTCAAGGAGGAGATAGAGAATGCTTTCACCATCCAGCTCGTGGGCGTGGCGCTCCTCGTAAACGCGTGCATCCTCTTCACGGCCTGGAGGTTCGGGTCCAAGGGCACGAGGAAGAGCGCCAACCTCGTGGACGCTATCGTCATCGGCCTGTTCCAGATCGTCTCGATAGTCCCCGGGATATCCAGGAGCGGTTCGACCATCGGGAGCGGGATGCTGAGGGGTCTGGAGAAGGAGACCGCGGCGGTCTTCGCGTTCCTGCTCTCAGTCCCGGTCCTCGTGGGGGCTTTCTCCTACGGGATGGTCGTCCTGCCAAAATACGATGCGACGCTCCCCAATGCGGTGATAGGTTTCGCGACTGCGTTCGTGGTCGGACTCGCCTCGATAAGATACCTGCTAAAGGCGGTCAAGTCCGGCAGGCTGTGGGTGTTCAGCCTGTACTGCGCGATAGTCGGCACGCTCGTGGTGGTACTTACCTCCATCTGAGCGCGCTCACTTGTCCGCTTCCAGGGCCCTCTCTATCTCAATGGCCGCCTCGATCTTCTTCTTGACCTCGGCTTTCTGCTTCCTCTTCATCCTCGGGAGCAGGATAATCAGCGCCACGACGACCGCCGCTGCGATCGCCACCAGATACATCCAGTTGTCGGCAAGCTCCTCCACGAGACCCGGGTGGCCGTTCTTCACCGACGGATCCGTACCGGCAGCGAACTCCTCGAGGTTGTTGTATCCGTCGTGATCGTAGTCGCCGGTCGCAGTCTGGTTGAGGTTATGGAAGTACTTCATCTCCCACCAGTCTGGAAGGGAGTTCGAGTTTGAGTCAAGGATCGAGTAGACGGCTGTGAAGGCAACGGACGAGTTGCCGTGGTCGTCGGTCACCGTGAGCACGATCGTGTAGAGCCCCAGGTTACGGAACTTGAAGGGTTCCGTCCTGAAGAAAGTCGTGTTCGTCACGCCCTTGTAGGTGACGTCCCATCGGTATTCCGTGATTAGGCCGGCGGTGTCGTTCGACATGCTCGCATCGAGGGTGGACCATGTCCCGTTGGACACCTCGTCCGGCAATGCGGTTATGACCGCTGTGATCGTGCTTGTGACTGCGGCGGCACTAGCCGGCACCGGTGGCTGTTCCTTTGTTCCGATCGAGCTCAGAGCAAAGGCCGCACAGATGACCGCTGTGAATGCAAACATGGAGATCAAGAGTCTAACCCTGACGGTGAATACCTTCACGTGAGATGTCCCCTTACCTAGCCAAAGCACGACCCATATGCTCGATCCCTTCGAAACGCATGGCACGTGCTGCTCATCACATGTCATGTGACTATGATGTTAAAGCGTTTTCTGATATCGGCTGATTGGGCAACGTGCACGTCGGAGACGATTTGATATAGCAAAACAGTCCTGTAAACCTCGTTGTGAGGCTTTAGAGCAAATGGCAACCGAATCCCAGTGGATGTTCGGATGTCCCGTCTGCGGTTTCAGGGTGAACGAGGCTGAGCCGGTCTGTCCGCGATGCAACAACAAGTTCGATAGCGGGACGAAGTTCGAGTGCCCGTTCTGCGGGGAGCTCGTGGACCCGAAGGTGAGAGAGTGCCCTGTCTGTCATGTCGATTACGCCGAGTTCAAGGCGAAGACGAAGAGGAAGGGTAGCGATTCCACCATCGACGAGCTCCTGAACGAGATCATCAAGCTGGAATCGATGCAGGTGAAGGAGGAGGCCAAGAAGTTCAGCTGCCCCAGCTGCAGTTGGCTCCTGGACGGATCCGAGGGCAGATGCCCGAAGTGCGGCAAGGACCTCTCCGACGAGTTCGCGCTCCAGTGCCCGACATGCGGTGCTCCTGTCTCCGCGGATGCAAGCTCGTGCGCCGAATGCGGTGCGAAGTTCGAGGACATAGCGCTCCCTGCTCAGACGGCTGCCACTCAGCCCATGATACACGAACTTGAGCATTTTGCAGCCACCGTCATGACTTCGCCCCCGGCCAGGGAACCAGAGAAGGAGCCGGAGAACCCTGTCAGCACCGAGCAGCCGATCATGCCGGCCCCGGAGGAGCCATCCACGATGGAGCCTCCAATTGCGGAGCC
>JBGOXV010000232.1:0-2551 GCA_041479325.1 Thermoplasmata archaeon | reverse complement strand
CGACAGGACATACTCCATGTAGAGGAAGCCCTGCATCGCGCCAAAGCCCTGCTCCTGTTTGAGCGCTGTTATCCCATCAGCCGCAATGTAAACCCTCGGTTCCAGCCCGGCATAGACAAAGACGGATTTGGCGAGGGCCCCCACCGCGTTGGGGTCCGCGCCCTTGGAGAGAGCGATGAAGGAATTGACCGTGAACGGCGCCCCGGAGATGTCCTGACCTGTCAGCCAGTTCATCGATCCCTCGTCCACGACCATGTCCGCGGATGAAAGACCGGGCAGACCCGCGAATGCCCCTGCGATGGTCAGAGGGAACTTGTAGTCGACCCTTGTAAGGATTCCGTTGTCCCAGTGAGAGTAGAAGAACTCGAACATGAGCCTCTCGCCCATCTCGAGATAGTATGTGTCGAAGACCTGGGTGGACACGAAAGCCGTCCCGTTGATCTCCAGATCAGCGAGCGAACCGCTTCCCCCTCTCTCGAATAAGCTGTCCGAGAGCTTCGCTAGCGCCCCGTACTCGGAGCTATCGATCACTGCGGCCCGAACCTGGGTTCCCGGAACATAGGGATAGGGTTGGACTGTCAATATCTGATATGGCAAGGATTCGCGAACGCCCCGTATCGATTTCAGGGTTGCCAGCTCGCTGATGTTGAGCTGCCTGCCCGGGGACATGTCGCTACCGTACCATTGGCCCTCGACCCTGATGTCCGAGCCGTAGTCGAACATGACCTGATTGCGTTGATTGGCCAAGGTCGACTCCATCGTGACGGAAACGAACAACCCGGAAGCGAGGGCGAGCGAAATGAGTACGCCGAGATTGGAGGCCCTCCTCGGGTTCCTCAGGAGGTTCTTCTCGACGAGGTAATGTAGCTCCTTCGTCCAGGGCCTGACGAGCCACGAGAACTTCGCATACAGTCTCCTCCATCCTCTGGTGAGTATCCTGACGACACTGAACGAGAGGAAGAAGGGCATGAACGGGAAGAGGACAATCCCCCAGGTGAGGAAGAGCCCAAGTGCTAGCTCCGTGATCCAGGACCATCCGTGGCCCTGCACAGCGTTCACCGTCAGCAGGGCGCTGACAATGCTCAGGACGGAGAAGATAATCAGGACGACGTCGGCGGCTGGGCTGTAGTCATCCTGCGCGACCGTTGGGGAGTACTGATGGATCGCCTCCCGCACCGTGACATCGGACACTCTCCGGAAGGACCTGTACGATGACAGGAACATCAGGCCGATTCCGAACACGATAGCGAGTTCCACGGTCGTCGGCCCGATGACTAGGCCGGGCAAGAACGATCCCGCCGAGCCGACCGCGGACGAGATCGAGGGGACGGAACTGAAGAGGAGCGTGCACACAAGGACGCCGGACGCGAGCCCGATGATGGAGGCCAGCGCCCCGAGTATCCCCGCCTCCAGCACAAGATAGACAAACACCAGCTTGTCGCTCGCCCCCCTGGCCTTGAGGATCCCAGCCTCGCGCCTTCGGGAGTTGGCGCCCATGTCCACCCCCACCACGGACAGATACACACCCAAGGCTGCCACGGGGAGCGACATCTCGACGAACAACATTTTCATCGAATCGATATCATGGCCGAGTCCTCCGAGCTGGTACTTCAATGGACTGTCGCTCATGAAGAACCCGTACTTGAGACCGACCTTGTCCAGCCTCGACTGGATGAAATCCAGCTTGTCAACGCTGCCGCTCAGGTCACCGATGTTTATGACGGAGCCGCGATCGGTCCAGATGAGATAGCGGAGCTCGGGATCGGGGTGTTCGTATTGGGACATGAAGTCCGTGACGGTCGAGTTCATCACCGCCGGATAGGATTCCAGATTGAACACGACCGGCTCCACTCCCCCCTTGCCATTCAGATAGACCACTCGCTCGTCCTGAAGATCGGGACGGTCCGCTACATACTGACCGGACACCGTCCCCTGCGTCCAGATCTGGGAGACCGGGAATGTCAAGTTGAGATAGTTGAGCCCGTAGGTACGGTTCCCCGTCACAGGATCAATGAACACAGCGTTCTCCCTCAGCGAGCAGACAACGGTTCCTCCAATTGCCACGCCCAGGCCGTCCGCGGCAGACTTCGAGATGGCGACCGTCCCTGGGGCGGGCACCTCCCCTCGGACCCTGTTCCCCTCCAGTAGCATGCGGCTCTCGGGGTTGACGAACGCCAGATATGTTCCGCCTGCGTACGAGAGGTACTCGTCACCCTCAGGGTTCGCCAGGGTCCAATCGGCCGATGTGATCCAGTAGCTCGCCTCCCTGATGTCGCTGACGTTCGCGATGGCATCGACACTCGCGTTATAGTGAGTCTGATTGTAACCCGAAGTGGAGAGAGTGTAATCCTGACCAGTGAAGTCCACTGTCGTCGTTGCCGTTGCCGATCTGAGGAGGCCTGTGGCCGACATGTCGACTGCGATCAACGAGCCAGCGATGAGGGCAGTCGAGAGAGCGATCCCGACGATCGCATAGATGGACCGCCTTCGGTTCCTTGCGACCGCCACAAGTGAGTATGTGAGGAAAGACAGGGTTTTCAACACTCTGCCT
>JBGOXV010000231.1:0-2584 GCA_041479325.1 Thermoplasmata archaeon | reverse complement strand
TTCGATGCCGGATGCGCTGCCCTCATCAGCTCGCTTCTTGCTCGTCACCCAAGACGATCAGCAGAGATTCAGCTCCAGCTACGACGTGCCAGCAAAGGGAGGGCTCCTGATAGTTCAGCAGGTTGTTCCCGATAATGTGTCGGCTACAGGCGTAATCCCCCAGAATGCGAGCACCGTTCTCCTCTCTCTCGTTTTCACCTGCGAAGGTGCCAAAGGTTCCGTGCAAAGCGTCTCACCCGAACTGAACGGAGTTGCCGAAGTAGCCGCCATTTCACCTTTCCCATTAGAACCTGGAGAAAGGCACGCTGTTGACGTTCTAGTCGACGCCACATCGGCTCAGGCCGGCCAGCTCGCCACTGCCCTCGTGAATGGGAGCGACATCACATCGTCATTCTCCCAGGTCCAGGTGATCGGGGACGGGGCCCGAGCTTATGTGAAGAACCCGCCTAAGAGGATAGTGATTGACGGTGCGTTTGGTGACTGGGCCAACAGGACCGTGCACCACAACGGATCGTCCCCCGCCAGCAACCCCAACGTCCAGATAGATGACGTGGGTGCCGCAAATGATTCCGCTGGAGCGTACTTCTACGTGAGTGTCGACGGGCAGATGTGCTCGGGGACCTACGTGCCTGCGATTCGTGTCAAGCCCGCGGGAACGCCGGGCGGTGGAGGGATTGTGATACCCCGCAGGAATACGGCAGAGGACATCATGAGGGTGTTCATCGACAGTGATCGTCTCACATCCACCGGGGTGCGGGTCGCTACGGGCTCGGGACCGTCGGTCATCGGGGCTGATAAGCTAATCGAGATAAGAGGCCTGTTCGGCAAGATAACCTCCACAGAGCAATTCAATTACGTGGCTGGAGACTGGGTGACTGGGACTGACACCGTCGAAGCGGCGATCGACTATCATCAAATGGAGATTGGCATCGGTTCGGCAGGCCTTGGGCCATCCACATCAACCGATTTCGTGATAGAGACGACTAGTTGGAAGGGATCGGAAGACATTGCGGCCTGCCCGGTGCTTGACCTCTCTCAAGACCCCTGGGCCATCAGGACGACGGGAGCTGACTACCGCTCACCTGATGGCATCTCCTGGTCCGCCGGCTCCACCATAACACTGAGCGGGAGCGACACTGTAGTTGACATTACAACCAGTTCAGACCATGCATACGTTTTTGCGGTCACCAACTCCGGAAGAGTCTATTCATGGCGAGTAGGCACCAGCACTACATGGGGTTCGAACGTAACAGACACTGTCAACGGGACATCGAGCATCGTGGCGATTGCGCTCTACAATGTTACCCATGCCGCGTATATCCTTGCTTCCGACGGCCGTCTGTGGTCCACAGGCAAACTCGACGGTTCTCAGAAAGCGTGGTCCTATGCTAACAAGGTGGCGGACGGCATCACGGACTTCGCTGACATCGAATATCAGAGGACTGGCCAGGACTATTATGTGGTCAGGTCCGCTTCCAATACGGCAGTATACTGGGCAGCGGGGCCGGCAGTTGCCAGCTGGCAGACCACTGCGGTGACTGGCTCCGCGAGCCCTCAGAGACATGTCCTGCACATCGGAGCAGCAAAGCAGTCAAACGAAAGGATCCTGGTGCTCTGCGAGAATGGAAACATACGAGACTCGTCAGATGGCGGAGCTACTTGGTCGGCGCGAGGCAATCTACCGGCTCCCGGCGGCTCAAACACGAGCATATACATCGGAATGGATTTCGATCTTGCAGGCTATCTCTGGGCGATCACAGACTCTGGCTGGTGCTTCAAGTCCACGGACACCACCACGTTCAACAGCTTCACCTACACAGGGAGAGCTACGACCGCCGGCGGGGTGACAGCCATAACCACTCCGATTCCGGAATTCCCTCAAACCGTTTTGCCCCTTGTCTTCGTACTCGGATTGATGCTGGTGTTCCGACCCAGACCGAAGAAGCGCGCTCCGATCTGAGGACACGGGTTGTTTCCTTCGTGCCCGCAGGTTTTCTTGGCAACTCTATCAGGATGCTTCTCTTCCCAGTGCTTGAGGGGGACAGACAATGGACCTGGCACCAATCCCCTGGACGCCTATGGAGGTTTCGCATCTCGCGTCATCGATGCCTCTTTGGGAGTCTCCAAGGTATTTGCCATCGCGCCTTTTTTATCATTGCGAC
The DNA here is from genome assembly GCA_041479325.1 of Thermoplasmata archaeon. Taxonomy (GTDB): domain Archaea; phylum Thermoplasmatota; class Thermoplasmata; order UBA10834; family UBA10834; genus COMBO-56-21. Next base: position 422 of record JBGOXV010000231.1, on the reverse strand, counting down.
TGCATCCGCCAAGCGGGGAAGAGTGTGGAAGTACAGAAGCCAGCAAGATTGAGGAAGAACTCGAAGGTCGCAGTGATATCGCCCTCGAGCAATCCGGACCACGTCGGCATCCAGATGGGCATAGAAGTGCTGAAGAAGATGGGGCTGAAGGTGGTCCTGGGGGACACCACTCGGAAGCTCCTCACGGTTGGATCCCTGGCTGCGGAAGATCGGCTCAGAGCCAAGGACTTTAATTGGGCGTTCAAGGACGATTCGATAGATGCAGTGCTCTGCGCCACTGGGGGATATGGCTCGCTTCGCATTTTGGACCTCCTGGACTTCGACATGATTAGGGACCACCCGAAGGTATTCCTGGGGTTCAGCGACATCACGGCGTTTCATGTCGCCCTGACCCAGCTGTGCAACATGATCACCTTCCATGG
>JBGOXV010000230.1:0-2587 GCA_041479325.1 Thermoplasmata archaeon | reverse complement strand
GGGCATTGCTATGTTCTTCTTCGCGATCTCGGGTGCGGCACCCGTCCCTCCATAGCCGCCGTCCAGGTGGACGATGTGCGCCCCTGCATAGTAGCTTCCGACCGAGACCATCTCGACGTCGTTGGGGGTCGATACCTTCACGGCCAGGATGGCGTCTGGGTTGATCGAGTAGGCCCAGTCCAGATGCTTCTTGTGGTCCTCGACCGAGTACACGCTGTGGAAGGGGAACGGCGAGAACAGGCTCGTGTACGGGACGGCTTCCCGCATGCGAGCCACTTCAGGCGTGTTCTTGTCGTGGAGCAAGTGTCCGCCCAGCCCGGGCTTGGCGCCCTGAGCGTACTTGAACTCGATTATCCTCGCCCGCTGGATAGTCTCCTCGCGCACTCCGAAAAGGCCGGTCGCGATCTGCGTTATGACATGATCCTTGTACGGCACGAGGAGCTCAGGGTATCCGCCCTCACCGGTGCACGTGAACGTGTTCCAGCTCTTTGCGGCCTTCGCCCTCGCGAGCATCGTGTGCACGCTGACCGAGCCGAACGACATCCCCCCGCCGTAGATCGGTATCGGGATGCGGATCCTCGTCCCGGTCTTGCGCCTGTTGAGATCGAGTGACGTGCAAATCTCGGTGGGAGAGAACTCCACTTCCTTCTCAGGGACCTTGAAGAATAGCTTGTCGAACCCGCCCCCCGATGCGCCAGTGTTGCCCGGATGCTCCAGGGGCAACGGACGACCGGTCTCCGCCTGGGCCCAAGTGGCCAATATCATGTCGGATGTCCAGCGCGGGTCGCCCATGCTCAGGTAGGTGTCGCTCGTCTTGACGGATAACGAGCGCGTAGGGCAGTTCGCCACGCAGAAGAAGTAGTTCACAGAGCAGGCCGGGCCGATGCAATTCCTGTCGTCGGGGGACATTATCTTTCCGTGGCCTTCGATGCGCTTGTGCACTCCATACGGGCACAAGCTGGCACATAGCCCGCAGGAGATGCACGCGTCCGCCCTCACGACCGTGAACCTGTTCATGAACCTGAGCTGGTCGGACGGGATCAGTGCCTGTTCCGGCAGGTCAGCTGGACACGCCCTCTTTGGCTCAGCCACCCGATTCACCTCCCTTCAGCTCGGCGAAGGCCTCTCTCTCCACGTCCTCGTAGAAAATCGCCCTTCCGAGCTCGCCTCTGAGCCTCCTGACCTCCCTGAGGCCCATCGCGCCAAGCACTTCCAGCAGCTGGTCCCTCCACGCGCCGACCATGTTGAGAACACGACCCTCGATCCAGTCGACCGGGGCTTCGTGAAGCTTGATCGGACACGACTCCTTCGAGCACGAGGGGCAGTCCCTGCATTCCAGCGCGATGAGGAGCGCCTTCTCCAGAGCGACCGCGTCCGCTCCGCACAGTATGCTCTTCGGGACATGCTCGGCAGCCGCTATGCCGCCACCTGTGATGATCGTGATCTGGTCCCTGATCCTTCGCGACACGAGTGACTTGTGGGCTGCCCTCAGGGAATCCTTGGAATGTCTTTTCTCCCCCGTGAACTCCGAACCTTGTTCGTCGAAGACCAGGTGAGCGACGTCGACCTTCGCGTCCACGAGGTCGGGCAACAGCTTGTCGACCTCACCACACTCGTTCATCCTCAGTGCCAGGACCGTCTCAGGGAACCGCTCCTTGAACTTCTGGACATCCTCCCTCCATCGCGGAGTGAGCTGGATCTCCGCGATCCTCACGCCTCTCGGCAGATCAAGAGTGCCCACGTCCGTCGATTCTGGATAGACGGGGACTAGGCGCGTTCGCTCTTCATCCGGGAGATCATGAGGCACGAGGGCAGGCGACGCCATGAGGAGAGTATCGAGATGCTTCGCCGCTCGCAGGTAGCCGCTCATCATGTTCCCGTGGAGTATGCGCAGCCTCGAGATGTCCATCACGAACGGGACCGGAAGTTCGAGCATGGCGTGGGCTTCGTCCGATGCGATTCGGCCATCCTTGTCGAACTCGAGGAAGGCAGGCTTGCTTCCGAGGTCCACACTAGTGGAGATGAATTCTCTTCCGTGTATCCCGTCCCTCGTCGGCCTCACGATTTCCGACATGTCCGTCCACATGCCGTCGAATCCGGGGCCTGCGAACATGCCTCTGTAACCCGCTCCGAAGACGGGTATCTTCCCGGTCTCGGACTCCCCCCAAATCGTCGATATCCTCAGGGGCGTCCAGATGCCCTTGCCCAACAGCCTGTACTCGGGACCCGGGGACATTATGAGCGCCCTCTGCGGGCAGTCCGACACGCACCTGAAGCAATTCTTGCAGAGCTGGTTCTGCGGGTCGGCCATCTTCCTGGGGTCCTCTTCGCTCCTCTTGTGGGCCCCGTAGATGCAGGCCTTCTCGCACTTCCCGCAGTTGATGCAGTTGTCAGCTCGGACTATGACGAACTTCGGGACCGGCTTGGCCCGGCCCTCGAAGGTCTTGATAGGGATATGGTAACGCTCAAACACCCGTGCCGCCCCCCATGCCGTGCCTAGGTGCACCGATGACCAAGCCTCGCTCGATGAGCTTGTCGTACTCCGGGGAGGCCTCAGCGTACTTGATGAACCTCTCGATCTCCTGCT
>JBGOXV010000229.1:0-2595 GCA_041479325.1 Thermoplasmata archaeon | reverse complement strand
GCTTCATGAAGACATCCGGAAGATACTGGGTGGAGAACACCTGGGAAGTGAACGGGCTCGTTGGAAAGGCCATCAGCGACCTCGGCCTGACCGGGGCAGTGGGATTCTACAACCCGGTGTGGTCGTGGACTGATGCTTGGTCCTTCGCCGCGAAGGGCGGGGGCTCTGCAGTTCAGCTCGAGTGGGCCGCTGGATTCGACGCGTATTACCACACGCAATACGATACGATGCCCCAGCAGAGCATGGCAACGCTCAGCTGGGTGCTCCAGCTGCACACGCTGCTCGCGATAAGAGCCACGCATGCATTTATCCTGCCGATCGAGTTCCAGTACACGGTTGACTGGGCGGCGGGTCTGCTGAAGACCGAGAAGATGTCGATCCCGTCTGAGGCGGCGAACATAGACAAGGACCTCACCGCGCTCAGCAGCTTGAGGACTCAAGCCGTCGCTGCGAATACCTACGGGGCGACGCTGACAGCACAGTACGCAGCTGCGAAGAACGCTGCCCAGAAGAAGGCGATCTGGGACAAGGCCAACGCGTTCGACAAGGCACTTATCGACGCGAGGAGGATCATAACGCCCTGGACCTTGGGCGAAGGGGGCGCGATGGGCTCCTGGGACGTGTTCCTGAGATCGGAGCAGAATGCGCACGACCTGGGCTTCCTCAACAAGGCAATAGCGGCGCTCGAGAAGGGACAGACCGGGATCGCGACAGTAACGCTCGAATCCGTGTACACGATGGACTGGGGCAAGTACTTCAGCAGGACCGTGTACGTCAGCATCTACGACCAGATGATGCCAGGGACCAGCTACATGTACTGGGGAGGGGACTTCGACCAGCAGCAGAAGTACATCGATGTCCAGGGCGTCTACCTCGGACTCAAAGACGGCTCGATCTCGGATGCAGGGGCTCTTGCAACCCTGACGAGCATCAGAAGCTCGCAGCTCGTGCCTTGGTACGAGACTGCTCTCGGAGCTCAGGCCTCAGCGTGGACGAGCGGCGCGGGAATCCTGGACGCGGCAGTGCCTTAAACACAAGAAGGGGGCTCCTCTGGCAGCCGGCCAGAGGGCCAATCATTTTTCCTGAAGCTTCTCGATTCTGGAGCGCGTCTGAGGCTCTACATGCAAACCCCTGCGATTGGTCGGGGCATTGAATAAGTACTCGTGATGTCGAATCAGGTGCAGAGGAAATGAAGAACCGGCAAGGGTGCGCTCGATCGCGTCCGGAGAAGATGGATTTCATCCTTGCTTGGAGAATCAGACCCAAAGTAGGATGATCAACATGGAAGGAGCCGCAGAAAGCAAATTTGTCGGGTTGCGGAAGTTCAACGGGGCGATGGGAGTCCTTCATCTCGTTCAAGCAGCGCTTATACTCGTGCTCAGCAACGCGTATGCACTACCCGTCACCACGACTTTCCTCCGCTTCGATGCGGCCACGAATAGGCTGGTCTCCGTGACGGACACTATCGCGAACCTCCAGCTCGCGCCGATGATTGCCCTGTTCCTGCTGATCTCCGCAATAGCCCACTTCTCCGTCTCGACCTTCGGCTACAAGTGGTACGTGAGGAACCTGAAGAAGGGCATGAACCTGGCGAGATGGTACGAATATGCGCTCAGCTCATCCATCATGATCGTCGTCATAGCGATGCTCTGCGGAATCTACGAGCTGTCGAGCCTCATCCTCATATTCGCGCTCAATGCGACCATGATCCTGTTCGGTCTCATGATGGAGCTGCACAACCAGACTACTGAGAAGACTGACTGGACGGCCTTCATCTTCGGATGCTTCGCCGGGTTCGTCCCCTGGGTCGTGCTGGGAATATACTTCTTCGGAGCGCTTCTGCCCTCGCCCGGAAGCGTCCCGACCTTCCTGTATTTCATCTTCTTCTCCCTGGCGATATTCTTCAACATCTTCGCGCTCAACATGGCCCTCCAGTACAGGGCGAAGGGAAGATGGAAGGACTACCTGTTCGGCGAGAAAGTATATGTCATCCTGAGCCTCGTTGCCAAATCGGCCCTGGCATGGCAGGTCTTCGCTGGGACCCTCCGAGGTGCGTGACCGCTAAGGCGCCGTTTGGGTTGCTATCGAGCAAGGCCCATGTCCATTCGGTGACTGCTCCTGACCTTGACGATGTCTGATATGATTGCTCGCAATGCCTCGTCGGTTGGCGCTGAGCGCTGGTTTTCAGCCTCGGTCGTGAGGATTTGGACCCGTTTAGTGGTTGTTCTACTGGCGCTTCGACATGTACTCGCCCATCTGTGCGCGTTCCTTTTCGAACTTCTTCATGTCGTATTGCTGGGCATGCAACATCGCACTCCACCTCGAAGTCAAGCTCGCCAGGTAGTATACCTCCCTGATCTCGGAGCTGGTCGCGCCATGCGCCTTAGCCATGTCAGTGTGCATCGCCAGGCAATATGGGCACCTGATGTTGGCCGCAACTGCAAGCCCCATGAGCTCCCGGTACTTCCCAGGGATCTCGCTCTTGTCGAGCGAGTATTTCTTCCAGAGCGGCCAGTCGTGTACCAGCACTTCCTCCGGGAGCGCTTTCATGAATCCGGGCACTATTCCAAGGGTCTCCTTGATCTGATCCAGTGT
>JBGOXV010000228.1:0-2618 GCA_041479325.1 Thermoplasmata archaeon | reverse complement strand
TGCTCATATGCGAGGATCCCGACGCTCCGATCATGACCTGGATTCATTGGATCATCTATGGGATCTCAGCTGAGACGCGCGAACTGAAGGAACGCCTGTCCACGCAAGAGACGCTCGACGAGGGTATCATGCAGGGCACGAACAGCTGGAGAAGACCAGGCTATGGCGGACCCTGTCCTCCGGGTAAGACGACGCATAGGTACTTCTTCAAATTGTACGCGCTGGACACGATGCCCAAGCTTCGTCCAGGAGAGGGGAAGAAGGGCCTCGAGAAAGCGATGAGAGGGCACATACTTGCTGAGACACAATTGATGGGACTCTATTCGAGAGCATAGAGATCCGTCTTCTCAGGCGCGCACGCAGTATACGCACTGTTAACCTGGAACGAGAGTGTCGAACTTGCCTGCCTTGAAGATGCCCTTCTCGGTGATGAATCCCTTCACGTACTTGGATGGAGTCACGTCAAAACAGGGGTTGAGTGCCCTCGACCCCTTCGGGGCCACCCTGCAGTTGCCTATGTAGAGCACCTCGTCCTCGGACCGCTCCTCAATGATGATGTCCTTCCCGCTCTTCGTGAAAAAGTCGAACGTGCTGACCGGTGCGGCGACATAGAACGGCACCCCGTTCTCCTTTGCGAGGACCGCCTTGGAGTATGTTCCTATCTTGTTCGCGAAGTCTCCGTTCCTCGCAATCCTATCCGCGCCCACGATAACGAGATCGACGGAATCCTTCATGAAATGCCCCGCGGCGTTGTCGGGGATGATGGCGTGCTCGATGCCCTCGTTCAAGAGCTCCCACGCGGTGAGCTTGGCCCCTTGGAGCCTCGGCCTCGTCTCGTCGACATAGATGAACATCTCCTTGCCCTGGCGCTTCGCAATCCTCATGGGTGCAAGGGCAGTGCCGAGATCGACTGTCGCGAGCGCACCCGCGTTGCAGTGCGTCAGTATCCTGTCCCCGTTCTTGATCAGCTTCGCCCCGTTCTCCCCAATCCTTCGGCACATCTCGACTATGCCGTCTGCATAGTCGTCTGCCACCTTGACGAGGTCCTCATCGCACCTAGTTAGCATGAGATTGACCGCGTAGAAGAGGTCGTGGGCGGTAGGACGAGTCGCTCTGATCGTCTCCGCGGCCTTCTTCAAGTCGGCGCCCTCCTGCCACGCAAGGGCCATTCCGTATGCGGCCGCCGCACCGATAGAGGGCGCGCCGCGAATCGTCATGTCACGTATCGCTCGAGCCATCTCCTTGTATGTGCTCACGGAGACGATTCTGAACTTGTTCGGGAGCAGGCGCTGGTCTATCAGTTTGACGATCCGGTGCTCCATCCAGATAGCCCTGAACTCCTTCGTTCCTTTCGAGGTCTTGACTAGCATCTTGACTCCTGCGTATGGGCATTTGGCGAATAAAAGAATCGGCACACTCTGGCGCCAAAAGGCTATTAAACCGAGGGGGCATTCATCGGCCCGCACGGAAAGGGCCCATGGTCTAGCGGTTATGACGGCGCTCTCACACAGCGCAGATCGCCGGTTCAAATCCGGCTGGGCCCACTTTCGTCTAACTGGACACTCTCCATGAAGTGGGCTAGCATACCTTCTTTAATCCCGCGTGACGCTATCTCGGGAGAGTTGAAATGCCGCGCTCCAAACACAGCAGCAAGAACGTGCGCTTCGAGGTCCCGGACCTGGCCAAGTTGCAGAAGGAAGGACTCACAGCCGTCGACATGCACTTCCACACGAACCACTCGGACGGCCATGCCACCGTGCGCCAGGTGCTCGCAAAGGCCAGGCGCTCCGGGTTCGGCGTGGCCATCATAGACCACAACGTCGTCTCCGGCTCGCTGCAGGCCTTCAAGGAGAAGGACGACCTAATGATCGTCCCTGGCATGGAGGTGAGCGCCCTCGACGGGCCTCATATTCTCACATACTTCTACTCACCTGGGGACCTGGAGGACTTCTTCCGCCGGCACATCGAGCCGAACCGACACAGAAGCCCTTGGCTGGCCATCAAGCTAGGCACGCAGGATATCATCGACCGGGCCGAGAGCTACAACTGCGTAACCATCGCCGCTCACCCCTATGGCTACCTGCTCTTCAACAAGGGGCTGCAGAAGTGCATCGAGGGCAAGTACCTCCCGCCCGAGATGATGAAGCGCTTCGACGGGCTCGAGGTCATCTGCGGGGGCATGACCCACTCACTGAACGTCAAAGCCATGAAGCTGGCGGAGGAGAGGAGCCTGTCCTTCACCGGGGGAACGGATGGCCATGTGCTCTCCGATGTGGGCGGGGTGGTGACATGCGCGCCCGAGGACACCCTAGAGGGCTTCCTCGAGTCGGTTGTGTCGCGCAGGAACATGGTGATCGGGTACGAGAAGGGCACTTTGCAGAAGATCGCCACCGGCTTCGCGGTCATGTCCAAGCACAGCCGTTACTTCTTTCCGTCGATGGCAATCCACTACCGACAGAACGCTCCACGGCTGAGGCATTACATCCACCATATGCGGGATCAGCAGAAGAAGGACGAGCCTAGGTAATCAGGCAATCGGCGTGTAGAGGCGCGCGATCGCCTCCTTGAGCCTGATCAAAGTGCCCCGGGCGGAGTACTCCTCCAAGGTCATCTGGTCG
>JBGOXV010000227.1:0-2626 GCA_041479325.1 Thermoplasmata archaeon | reverse complement strand
TGCAGGTGAAGGACAGCGGAGGGCTGGTGAACTCTACGACCCAGCAGGTCCTCGTCCTGCCCAGCTCTATTCCGGAGTTCCCATCCGTCCTCGTTCCGGTGCTGGGGATGATGCTCCTGATGGCTTCGACAGTGATCTTGCGAAGAAGGCGAATGTCTTCGGCATAGGTCTCCGCGAACCCGTTGGGAGTCTTTGGAAGAGCGCGCTTGAGCCCGTGAAGTGGAACCTGGCAAGTCCTCCGAGACGAATGGTTTATTTAGCGCGATGCTGGTTTCGCTTCCAGGGGAAAGGGAAATGGCAGAAGCGGTTCGTGGGAGATACAGTGTTATTGCTGCGATAGTTCTAGCGTTCGTGATGGCGGTCCCGGTCGGACTATTGGCCGGGACGGCGAAGCACACCGACGCTGCACCAGGTGAGACGATTCTGCGGATCGGGTCTCTGCAGAAGATCGACAGCCTGAACCCGTACGCGGGAATCAACGACGTGTCGTATGTGTTCTATGGGCTAGTCTATGACTCGCTCATGTGCGTCGGCAACGACCTTGAGGCAACTCCGAACCTCGCGAAGAGCTGGTACGCAGTTCCGCTGACGGACCCGGAGATGATCATCCACCCCAGTTATCCGTACGGTTCCGTTTGGCAATACAATCTCACGCTCAACGCTTCCTGGAACGACGGGGAGCCGTTCACAGCTGATGACGTAGTATTCAACATAAACCTGAACGCGGGCAACTACTCGTCGATGTGGTCTTACCAGCCGTACTCGTACTTCATCAAGGATGCGGTCAAGGTAGATGACTACACTGTGAGAATACACTTCAGGGACAAGGTCACGAACCAGCCGATTCCTGCCGCCTATGCCAGCATGATTTCCATCCCGATGCTGCCGAAGCACAAGCTGCAGTCCATGACGGCCATGCAGATCGGTTTCACCTGGGACGGGACATTCACTGATGAGACGATTCCCATCGTCGGAACTGGACCATTCATGGCCACCCCGAGTGTCAAGGCGGAGTGGCTCGCAGGGACCCAGCTCACGCTGGTGAAGAATCCGAACTATCACTGGGCCAAGGATAGGGCGCTTCTGCCGGGCGATCCTCTGGACCGATGGGAGGTCAAGTTCGACAAGCTGGTTTTCTACTTCTACGACGACGCTTCGGCCATGTCATACGCGATCAAGAACAACCAGATCGACGTCGCTTCGTTCCCACCGCAGGAGTTCAGAGCCCTGGAGGCAGCCGCGCCGGCCAACATCACTTTCTTCTCTGGGCCCAAGGTCACACAGTACTGGACCGAGATCGGCTTCAATATGAACAACGCAGGACCCAACCCGTCGAGGCTCGACCACAACATTAGGGAAGCCCTCGCCATGGCGACGAACAAGTCGTGGATCGTAGAGAACGACTATCTGAGTCTTGCCGACGTTGGCACGACGGCGATACCCCCCGTCAACACATATTGGCACTACGAGCCGAATGTCACCGAGAAAGCCCAATTCAATTTCGACATCGCAGCAGCGAACGACCTGCTAAATCGAACTGGGTATCCAAGACCAGCGGGTGATCCCAGCGGGATGAGGACCTGCTCGAACACGAGCGCGGCCGTCAGAAACGGCTGGGTTTCCGAAGGGACGGCGTTATCCTACCAGATGCTGATAAGACAAGAGTACCCGGAGGAGCGAGACATCGCGTTGTACTTGAAGCAGACCTGGAGAGAGCTCGGAGTCAACCTCGACCTGAATATCCGAGATGAGGCGACGATGAGCCTGTATGTATATTCGTATACGTATGACACAATGATATGGTACTGGAGTGGAGACATCGATCCCAACTACCAGTTGTTCGCTCTATCGAAGAAGGCTTGGGGCGGCTGGAGCGACAACTTGTGGCAGAACAAGTCCTATGAAGACAACTACACTCTGAGCGTCACCACCCTCAACCAGACCTTGAGAAAAGAGTATGTCGACAACGCCCAGAGGATCCACTACCTCGATGCCCCCTATATTATCTTGGCCTATGTCAACCAGACCTACGCCTGGAGGACCGACACATTCACCGGATGGGGTGACTGGGCCGCCGACCCGGGAAGGAGCATCGACAACTACTGGACCGGGAACCCCTTGTGGTTCGATCTGATATCTGTGAACACCCCTGCGATTCCCGAGTTCTCATCGATCATCGTCCCGGTCTTTGGAATGATCTTTCTTATGGCCGTGACTATGATCTCCCTGAGATGGCGAAAGTCACCGGCATAGGTCGGCCGCAATTCGCCGTGGGCCACAGAATGTGTGCCTACGGACCGCCCAGTTCGGTGCTAGCCTGGCCTGCCCCGACGAATGGTTTATCTAGCGCGATGCTCGTCTCTCTCAGGGGGGGAAGGAAATGGCAGAACCTCTGCCCAAGAGATTCAAGATCTTAGTTGCGATACTCATCGCGCTTGTGGTGGCGATTCCGGTCGCCGTGTTGGTCGAGACGATGAAGCACACGGACGTCCGGCCACAGGAGACGACTCTGCGTATAGGGTTGCTGCAGAAGATCGACAGTCTGAACCCCTACGTCGGGATTAGTGATGCGTCGTATGTGTTTTACGGGCTGGTCTATGACACTCTCATGTGCGTCGGCAACAAC
>JBGOXV010000226.1:0-2654 GCA_041479325.1 Thermoplasmata archaeon | reverse complement strand
AGGTGAAGTCATACCTCGACCAGGGAAAGCTCGGTCCGGACAATCTCATCGTCCAGCTGATCAATGACCGCGTGTCAAAACCCGATTGCGCGAACGGGTATCTGCTCGACGGATTCCCAAGAACGATGGGCCAAGCGAAGGAACTCGAGAAGATGACGAACATCGATCTCGTCCTCAGTATAATGGTGGACCCCGAGATCTTGGTCGAGCGGGCGGTGGGTCGAAGATCGTGTCCCAAGGACGGGGCAGTGTACCATGTGACTTTCAACCCCCCGAAGAAGGAGCTGGTGTGCGACAAGTGCGGCACGAAGCTCCTCCAGCGGGACGACGACAAGGAAGAGACCGTTCGGAACAGGCTAAAGGTCTACCAGGAGCAGACTGCCCCACTCATAGAGTACTATAGAAAGAAGGGGAAGCTCGTCGACATAGACGGGACCGGCGGAATCGACGCTGTCTTCGAGCGGATGGTCAAGGCGATAAGCTCGATGAAGAAGTGAGGCTTCTCAGGTCTGTTCCCTCTCCTCTAACTACTTATATATCAGTAGCGGAATCCACGCATAGTCAGAACAGCCCCGTAGTGTAGCGGTCAATCATGCGGGACTCTGGATTGCTTCTCGCAAGGGGAGATCCTGCGACGGAGGTTCGAATCCTCCCGGGGCTACTTCAATTCCCACATTCTTGGTCCAGCGCTTTGTTGACAAGCGAGTCAACCATCTTCATCCTCGGGTTCTCCCTCGGCACGCTTGCGAGCTTGAACGACCCGAAGATCTCCTTGTACTTCCTCACTCTCTCTGCGTAGATAGCCATCCTTGGGTCCTTCGTCCTGTATTTGCCCGTGACCTGCTTGACCACCAGCTGGCTGTCGGAGAACGTTCTCACTGATGTGTATCTCCTCTCAGTGGTCTTATGCAGACCCCAAAGGACGGCCTCGTATTCTGCCTCGTTGTTGGTGTGCCTGCCGATGCACTTGGCATCCTTCTCAATGAGCTGTCCCGTCTGGTCATAGATGGCATAGGCTATCGCCGAAGGTCCTGGGTTCCCCCTGGAAGCTCCATCCGTGTAAAGCGATAGTGGCTCCTGCTCTTCATCGGTCAACAATGGCATCACCGGTCTTCACCTTCGTATCTCATCGTCGGATAAGAACCTGGCGCTAGTTCGACCACCGACCACCCTGACCATAACTAGAAATATCACAGCTCCTGTTTTTCGGTCGAGGGGAGCAAGGCAGTGGGAAGAGCGGCCACGCCGATGATGGAGCAGTACTTCCGGATCAAGGAGGCGCACAAGGACTGCATCCTGCTCTATCGGATGGGCGATTTCTACGAGATGTTCGGAGACGATGCGGTCATCGGCTCGAAGGAGCTGGAGATCACTCTCACCTCGAGGGAGAAGGGGAAAAAGGAGCGCATCCCGCTCTGCGGAGTCCCGTGGCACGCTCTTGACTCGTATCTCCCGAAGCTCGTCAGCAAGGGCTACAAGGTTGCGATCTGCGAGCAGATGGAGGACCCGAAGTTCGCCAAAGGGCTCGTGGACCGGGATGTTGTCCGGATAATCACTCCGGGAACGGTCCTGGAGAGCACGGTGCTCGACAGCAAGACGAACAGCTACTTGATGTCCATCGCCAAGTCGGAGAACTCCTACGGCCTGGCGTTCGTCGACATATCCACGGGCGAGTTCGTCGTCTCGCAGACGGACGGTGACGACTCGGAATCGAAGGTGCTCGCGGAGTTCGCCCAGAGGTCCCCGAAAGAGGTTCTCTATCAATCGGGATTCGACAATGCTCACCTGTTGGCCGAATTCAAGCAGGCCGGAGCCTCCCTGACGCAGCTGGAGGACGTCGCGTTCATCAGGGAGGCCTCAGAATCTCTATTGAAGCGCCATTTCAAGCTCCAGTCGATCGTCGGTCTCGGCTTCGGGGACAAGTCACTCGCGATCTCGAGCGCCGGTGCGGTCCTCAGGTATCTGGAATCCACTCAGAAGCGGGACCTGAATTTCCTCTCACGGCCCAGGTTCTTCTCGGCTTCTGACAAGCTCGTCCTCGACCAGACCACCCTGAGGAACCTCGAAGTGCTCAGGAACGTCAGGGACGGCGGCCAGGAGAACACACTTCTCTCAGTACTGGACCGAACGCTGACACCGATGGGGGCGCGCTTGCTCAAGAAGTGGCTGATGGAGCCCCTGGTCGATGTCCGCGCGATCAACAGCAGGCTAAACGCCGTCGAGGAACTCGCAGGGAACACCATCGCGAGGAGCGACATCGCGAACGGGCTCGAGCAGGTGAGGGACCTCGAGAGGTTGATCGGGAAGGTCATCTACGGCAGCGCGGGCGCGCGTGACCTTATCGCGATCAAGACTTGCCTACAGGGCGTTCCAGAGCTGAGGGATGCTCTTGGCGATCTCAAAGCAGAGCTCTTCCAGGATCTTTCCTCCGGGCTCAGGGATGTCCGGGACGTCGTCGACCTCATCCGGAGGTCCATTGTCGACGACCCGCCCATGGGGCTCAAGGAAGGGGGGCTGATCAAGGACGGATTCGATCCTGCCCTGGACCAGCTCCGGAAAGACTCGAAGGAAGGGCAGCAGTGGATCGCGGGCCTTGAGGATTCCGAGCGGAAGCGGACGGGGATCAGCAAGCTGAGGGTCGGGTTCAACAACGT
>JBGOXV010000225.1:0-2667 GCA_041479325.1 Thermoplasmata archaeon | reverse complement strand
GAGGATCGCCTATGCCATCCGGCTCGGTCATCCCATCTCCGCGCCACCCAAGATGCTGAGAGTGCGAAGGGATATCCAGGCTTTCACTCACCATAACAGGTACGGAAACAAGGGGGTCTAATGAAAAATGAAAACAAGCGGAAACACGATTCTGATCACCGGCGGTTCGACCGGCATAGGTTTCGCATTGGCTGAGGCATTCATGAAAGAGGGAAACAAGGTGATTGCGTGCGCGAGGTCAGAAGGTACCTTGAATGATGCGAAGAAGAAGTTGCCAGGTTTGATCACTAGAAGATGTGATCTGTCAAGAGAGGAGGACCGGGAGTCATTGCACAGATGGGCCGCGGAGAATCATAAGGACATCAACATCCTGGTCAATAATGCAGGCATTCAGAGAATGATCGATTTCAAGAACGGCCCAGCGGACCTGCTGAAGTACCGTGCGCTGGATGGAGAAGACGAGATCGACATCAACTTCAGGGCATGCGTCTATCTGACTGCGCTTTTCGTGCCCGAACTCTTGAAGAGGAAGGAAGCCGCGGTCATGAATGTCTCCTCTGGCTTGGGGTTCGCCCCGTTGGCGATGATGCCAGTCTATTGTGCCACAAAGGCAGCAGTTCATTCTTTCAGCGTGTCTCTGAGACACCAATTGAGAAACACGCCCGTGAAGGTCTTCGAGATAATACCTCCAATGGTGGACACGAATCTCGATAAGGGCGCAAGAGAAGCAAGAGAGCAGAGGGACCGGGGAATACCACCCGCGGAAGTTGCTCGTGCAACTTTGAAGTCCGTGTCGGGCAACGAATATGAGATTGCGGTGGGCAATGCCCAGAACCTCGTCAAGGGCGCGAGAGCCAATCCTGAGCAGTTGTTCTCAAACATGAACAGGTGAATCTCTCCGAGGCCGGACAGAGAGTGACAACCAGATCTACAGGCACGCGCATGGCAGTCCCGGGATACCGCGATTCTCCAAATACGCAGGAAAGCCAATCGTGCCAGCGAACCCAGCGAATGAGGCCAGAAGGCTCATCAAGTCAGGAAAAGCCTTATTTAGAGAGTAGGACTGCACTCGGCCAAGGAGGAGTTGTGCCGTGCCCGCATTTTCCGAGAGATTCAGAGTGAGAAAGCCAGTGCCTATCCTGAGCGAGGTGGACAAGAGACAGATTCACGAGGCGGGTCTGGACGTCATGGAGACCGTTGGCGTACGGATCCACAGTAGGGTCGCCAGGGACTCGCTGAAGAAAGCGGGAGCCATTGTCGATGAGAAGACCAGCGTCGTCAGGTTCCCGGCAGATTTAACAAGATCATTAATCTCGAAGGTACCGCGGGGAATTGTCCTGGCGGGCCGCGAAAAAGAATTCGACCTTCCTCTTGACGGACAGCATTGTTACTATACCACCGACGGCTGCGGAATCAGCGTCTGGGATCAGAAGACACGCACCAGAAGGCTCTCCGTCCTCCAGGACATAACAGACACGGCAATCATAAGCGACTGGCTGCCGTACCTCAGCATCTACGAGCCGATGGTCGTCCCCTCAGACATCCCGCAGAAGACACATGTGGTCGTGGCGATGAAGGAAGCTTTCGATATCACTAGGAAGCACGTTCTCAGTGAGTCGACATCGACCCCTGAAGAAGCGGAGCTCCAAATCAGGATGGCATCGGAGATTGTTGGTGGACTTGAGGAGTTGAGGAAGAGACACGTCATGTCAGCAATGGTCTGCACGATGTCCCCCCTCACTCTTGACGGACACGCCACTGACGCGGCTATGGTCTGGTCGAGGGCGAAGGTACCGGTGCACATCACGGGGATGGCGATGATGGGCGTGAGCTCACCGGCGACGATCCCAGGGAATCTGGTCGTCAATCATGCTGAGACGCTGGCCCTGGCAGCGGCGATGCAGGCCCACACACCAGGATCCCCCGCCATCTATGGTTCGGTCCTCTCTAACATGGACCCGAGGACCGGTGCGATCCAGTTGGCCTCGCCTGAGGGGCTCATCCTGTGCGCTGCGGCGGGCGAGATGGCCAGATACGTCAAGATGCCGTCATACGGTGGTACGGGCTGCAACGCAAAAACACCGGGAATGCAGAGCTCGCTGGAGAATGGCATGTTGGCTCTATGCGCCTCACTGTTCGGCCAGGAGGTCAACAACGGGATAGGAATGCTCGATTGTTCGACTGCACTCTCCTACGAACAGATGATAATCGACGACGACATAGTCGGAAGGGCTATCTCCGCCGGCCGAGAAATCCCTGTCACGAAGGACAGCCTGCACCTTGACATGATCAAGGAGGTCGGCATCCTCGGAATGGGCACGAAGAAGGGGAGCTACCTGGGGGAGAGGGCCACCATGATGGAGGCGCGTCAGTTCTACCAGTCGCCGATCTTCAACTCCGAGCCTTTCGAGCAGTGGGAGAAGAAGGGAAGAAAGGATGACCTGACGCTGGCAAAGGAGAAGGCCGATTGGATATTGAAGAACCACAACCCTGTCAGGCTGGACGGCGGAATCTCCAAGCGGCTCGACCAGATCGTGAAGGAAGCTGCCAAAGCATGACCGCTATGGCACTCCGCACATGATGGCTGTCTCCTTTAGCGTGGCAAGGATAGATGACGTTCGTTCTTCGGCGGCGTCCGTAGGCATAAAATACTGACCTCCCCAATCG
>JBGOXV010000224.1:0-2667 GCA_041479325.1 Thermoplasmata archaeon | reverse complement strand
GACGACTCCAGCGCCCCTGCACGAGTTCGAGCTTGTCAACTTCAGCGTCAGCGTGGATTCCGCAGTCTCGGTCACGGGATACGAGTGGGATTTCAATGTCCAAGGGGGGGTCTTCCAGGCCGATGCAACTTCACTGACCCCTCAAATCGGAGCTGTGTACCCCCATGTGGGCTACTATCTGGTCGAGGTCCGCGTCACTCTCTCGAACGGATCGAAGGTGATCAAGCCGACCAATGTCGATATACTCAATGTCCCGCCCACGGGGAGCGCCTCCGATCTGCTTATCACGCGCAACCCCTGGCAGACGAACAACATTACGTTCAATGCGTCCGCACTGATCAGCAGGTTCTTTGACATCGTCAGGATTCAATGGAGCTTCGGGGATGGCAACTCGTCGGATAATTACTCGGTTGT
Source organism: Thermoplasmata archaeon (assembly GCA_041479325.1). Taxonomy (GTDB): domain Archaea; phylum Thermoplasmatota; class Thermoplasmata; order UBA10834; family UBA10834; genus COMBO-56-21. The sequence continues at coordinate 2,253 of JBGOXV010000224.1, read as the reverse complement.
ATCGCACTTGTACGCCCCCACTCGGGACTATGTGGTCTGGCTGAACCTGACGGACGACGAGGGAAGCCAACTCAATATCACGACGACTCTGAAATTGTTCGCGCCGACGATCGAGCTCAGGTCCCCAGCGGATGACACCGTGGTCACGAGCGGCACGCCGATCATCTTCGCGATAAGCGACGACTCTCCTCCGCTCGTGTCTGTCAAGTACTCAGTGGATGACGCGGCCTACGCCAATTTCACCAGTCAATGGGTGATCTCGACCACAGGATGGAGCGAGGGCGCGCATACGCTGAACATCAGTGCGCTGGACAGGGACGGCAACATCGCCAACCACACCACGATCATAGTCATTGATGACGTCTCGCCCAAGATCACGGTCACGACTACGAAGACGGATGTGTTCGGCGGTTCGAAGCTCAACATAACCGTGAAGGTCGACGACGCCAACATCAACGAGAATGGAGTGCTTCTGTACGTCAAATTCCCCGGCGACGCGTCCTACCAGTCCCTATCGATGCTGCACGCGGGCGGGGATGTCTACTACAGGGTCATCGATGTGCCTCTGCACAACGGGGACCTGATGTTCAACGTGACCGCAAACGACCTCGCTGGCAACCCGGCCACGAGCGGGACATACACGATTCATGTGAAGGTCCACTTCATCGACGCCGCATGGCCCTATCTGCTGCTCGCGGCCATCCTGGTAGCCCTCGGCGTGTCGGTCTACTTCATGCGTGAGTCGGACATCTCGGTCGACGAGGCCTTCGTGGTGTACAACGACGGGAGGTTGATCTCGCACACCACCAGGCGACTCAAGCCAGGCATGGACGACCAGGTATTGGGTGGCATGTTCGTCGCCATCCAGGACTTCGTGAAGGACTCGTTCAAGGACGTGACGTCGTTCACCCTGAGGAAGATCGAGTTCGGCGAGAAGAGCGTCCTGATAGAGAAGGGCGAATACGTGTTCCTCGCGGTCATCCTGCACAGGAAGGCCTCGAGGAAGGTGGCGTCTAGGATGGAGACTGTCGTTGGCGATATAGAGGCCAAATTCCGAGTGCAATTGGAAGGCTGGGACGGCGACCTGGACAAGGTCAGGGGAGTCGAGGACCTGGTCAAGAAGCTTTATTCTAGGACCCCGCTATTGCACCGGCCGGCGAAGTGACCAGCCGGACGGTGATCGATCGATGCTGCCCTTCCCGAACCTGCCAACGGTCGTGGGCGTCACCATCTTCTGCACGGTCTTGGCCATCTTGTCCTACAACCGGAAGGTGTTCGACCTCTCGGGCTCGCTCGCCGCATTCGCCGTGGGCATGGTCATCGGGATCATGGGGAGCGTGCTCTGGCTCGTCCTCCTTCTGGTGTTCCTGCTGACCAGCTTCGGCCTGACCAAGTACAGGTACGACTGGAAGAAGGCTCAGGGGTTCCAAGAGGGGAAGAAGGGTGAGAGGACCTGGAGGAACGTGGCGGCGAACGGTGCCATCCCCACCATTGTCGCATTTCTCAGTTTCCTCGCGTTGGCAACGGGTCCAAGCTCGAGCTTCTTCTCCAAGGATGTCGCAAGCTTCCTGTTCGTCTCGGCGATAGCTGTGGCAGCATCCGATACAGCCGCTAGCGAGATTGGCATCGTCGATCCCCGGGTCTACCTCATAACCACCCTGGAGAGGACGCCCCGGGGAAGGGACGGCGGGATTTCGCTGACCGGGACGTTCGTCGCCTTCATCGCCGCCGCCTACACCTCGACAATATCATACGTCGTCTTCGCGGGCCTGGACAAGAGCCTCCTCGCGGGGCCCTCGACCCTTTTCGTCCCGATGCTGTGTGGATTCCTGGGATGTCAGATAGACAGCCTGATAGGCGCCACCCTCGAAACCAAGGGCAAGATCGGCAAGCTTGGGAACAACTTCTTCTCGATACTCGCAGGGACGATGATCGCGTTCGCCATCGCTCTGCTATGACGCTAGAGCCTCTCGATGTGCTCTAGCACATGCTCCAACGAGGACACGTGGTCGTCCGCGGCCTTGGAGGCCCTCCTCCCGTCGGTCACGAATTGGATAGCGTGCATCCCGACCCGCTTGGCCCCTTCGATGTCTTGGCCGGGGTTGTCCCCGATGTGCACCGCTGCCTTTGGGGGCACCTTGAGGCCCGCCAATGTCTTGCGAAAGATGGTCTCAGCGGGCTTCCTGACCAGGAGCTCATTGGAGAACGACGTGACGTCAAAGTGCTCTAGGATGCCCATGTCCTTCATGACCT
>JBGOXV010000223.1:0-2670 GCA_041479325.1 Thermoplasmata archaeon | reverse complement strand
ATGGAACACCCTCTCCTCTTTCGGCTTCGTTGCTGGGTTCACCATGTCCATCAGTTCCCTCTTGCCCATGAAGGCGCCACAGGGGAACCCGCCTCCGATGATCTTGCCCAGGCAGATCATGTCTGGATCGACGCCGTATGTCGTGCAGGCGCCTCCGAGCTTCTCCATCCGGAATCCGGACATCACTTCGTCGAATATCAGCACCATCCCGAGTTCCCGGGTCGTCTCGCGGACCTGCTTGAGGAACTCGATGTCAGGAACGACGAAGCCTCTCTGGACAGGCTCAATTATGACGGCCGCGAGATCGTCCTTGTGAGCCCTCAGTATCCGCTCGGTGTTCTCGATATCGTTGTAGGGCAGTATCTGGACGTTCTGGATGGCCGAATTCGAAGTGCCGTAAGAGCCTGAGACCGTCATGGGTGATGCTTCGGGTCCTGCGAACTCCAACGCGGGCGTGAGGCTGACGAGAGCCTCGTCGTAGCAACCATGGTATGCACCCTCGAACTTCGCGAACCTGGCCTTCTTCTTGGCGCCTCGAGCGACCCTCAATGCGTGCAACGTGGCTTCGAGACCCGAGTTGGTGAACCTCACGGCGTCCGCGAACGGAAATATCCGCTTCAGGCGCTCCGCCATCACAGCCTCTTGCTCGTGGGGCGCTCCCAGGATCTGTGTTCCGTCATCCTTGAGTTGTCTGCTCACTGCCTCGAGGACCTTCGGATGGCCATGGCCTAGTATGAGCGGCCCGAAGCAAAGCATGTAGTCGATGTACTCGTTGCCGTCGAGGTCCCAGACATGCGATCCCTTGGCCTTCTTGAGGTACACTGGATACGGTGGATAGAACTTCACGTTCCCCGTCACCCCGCCTGGAAGGTGCTTTGAGGCTGTCTGGAACCATTCAGCGCTCTTCTTGGTCTTCTGCTTGTACTCGCTGATCGGATCGTATGCTGCGCACATTTTCTTTCACCTCTATCCCAGGTAGGTCCTGTCCGGGTCCAGAGCCCTGACGACCGCAAGCTCCTTCTCGGTCGGAGCGGGGGTCTGCTGGATCTTCTCGGATGTCTTGAGCTTCCACGGGGTGTTCTCCTGGACCTTCTCGATTGTGATTCCTGGGTGCAAGGAGACGAGAGTCATCTCGCCAGTGGACTCGTCGAACTTCATCGTGCATAGATCGGTGATCACCGCGTAAGGCCCTCCGCCCTGGAGTTTCAGCGCCTTCCAGTTTTGCTTGCCGTCGAGGAATCCTGGGCTCGTGCGGAAGTCGACCTTCTCTACGAACCTCCGCTTCTCGTGCGGGGTGATCACGATGATCTTCTTGACGTTCGAGGCGATGTCGCAGGCTCCGCCGCTTCCAGGCAGTCTGACCTTCGGGGTCTTGTAGGAACCGATGACGGTCGAGTTGATGTTCCCGTACTTGTCAATCTGCGCCCCTCCAAGGAACCCGACGTCTATCCTCCCGCCCTGCAGGTAATATGCGAACTGTTCGTACATTGAGCAGACGCTCTTCGCGCCAGTGACAAGACATGGGTCCCCGATTGAAAGTGGCATCCTTGTGGGATTGGAACCCACCGTGCCGGACTCGTAGACCATGTTCAAGTGAGGCGCCTGCAGCCTCATCGCGAGGTTCGCTGCGAGGTTCGGAATCCCGACCCCGACCAGGACGCTTTCCTTGTCCTTCAGTTCTCTGGCGGCGACGATTACCATGAGCTCCGTTGGTGTGTATTCTGCCATTAATCACACACTCCCGTAGCTTACTGGCTGGCTGTAGCACGCCTTCGGCAGGAGCTTGATGACCTTCTCGGACGAGAGCTTCTTCATATACTGCCACCGGTTCTCGACCCCGTAGACCCACTCGTCCATGTACTTCATTGTGCTCTCGTGCTCCTTCGTGATGTCATCCCACTGCATGTAGAACTCGTTGTCCCGGTCGTAGTAGCCTTGGGTGTACGATGGGTGGGCGCACCATGGTTCTTGGACCACTGCATGCACCACGAAGTCTGGAATGAGTGTGCGGTTCGGGTCTGACCGGATTACCGATTCGCTCACGATCTCCTCTGCGGTGACTATGACTTTCTTGGCGGCGAAGGCCGCGTCCTTCTGCTCGCCGGTGATGCCCCAGATGTGGGCGTTTCCTTCCTCGTCGCATCTCTGGACATGGACGACGGCGATGTCCGGCTTGAGCGGCGGCACTGTGGAAACCTCGTCGCCGGTGTACGGGTCTTTTATCGTCCTTATGTTGTGATTGTTCGGAGGGAGGTCAGAGCCAGCGTTCGTCCTCATCGGGAGGAAAGGCATGTTCGTCGCTCCCGCGAATAGTCTGCCCGAGAGCCCGAAATGAGTGTACTCCTCTATCTCGATCGGGTTCGGCACGCCCTTCTCCAGCGCTCTCCTGAAGCAGCGCAGCGAACCGACGCCCGGGTTCCCGGCGTAGCTGAAGACCACTTTCTTCGCGCAGCCTGCGGCTATCATCTGGTCGTAGATGATGTCCGGGGTGGCGCGACAAAGCGTCAGGCCCTTCCTCTTCTGCCTGATGATCTCGTGTCCTGCGGCGAACGGGATCATATGCGTGAATCCCGCCAGGTAGACGGTCTCGTCGTCCTTGACGTACCTGGAGACCGCCTCCTTCATCGTCATCATTTTTCCTGAATCCATGATCTCACTCCGTTTGCGTGT
>JBGOXV010000222.1:0-2691 GCA_041479325.1 Thermoplasmata archaeon | reverse complement strand
CCTGTGGTGGTCCAGCTTGGCGAATCCGAGGTCCTCGTACGGGAGCATCCGGAGCTGTTCCATGGCATGGGCCACCGTGCAATCGCCTCGGCTCAGTTGTGAAAGTATCTTCTCTATCTTCCTCGGAGTCATTTTGGAAGCACCTCGTTCAGGCTCCCAGTCCGGTATCCTTCGAGGTCCAAAGCTATGTAGGTGAAGCCCAGGGATCGGAGTCTCTTGGTAACTGACACCCTAGTCCCAGGAGACGAGAGCCTGGCGACCTCCCCTGGTGCCACCTCGATCCTCGCCATGTTCCCGTGGACCCGCACTCTGACTTCGTCGAAGCCCTTCGCCTTCAGGAACTCCTCGGCCTCCTCGATCATCCTCAACTTCTCTGCGGTTATCCTCTCACCATAGGGTATCCGGGACGCCAGACATGGGCTCGAGCTCTTATGCGCGGTGGGGAGCTTGAGCGCCTGTGATATCGCTCGGACCTCCTTCTTGCCCAGGCCAGATTCCGCGAGCGGGCTCCTGACTCCGAGCTCTTCCTTGGCCTTCAGACCCGGCCTGTAGTCGTCCTTGTCGTCCGCGTTCGATCCATCGACGACCTCCTTAATGCCGTTCTTGTCCGCGACCTTCCTTATGTGATCGAGGTCGTCGAGCTTGCACAGATAGCATCGGTTCGCTGGGTTGTTGACAAAAGTCTTATCGGCGAGAGGATCCACGCGGACGATGATGTGTCGGATGCCGATATTCCTTGCGACCGCACTTGAATCGGCGAGTTCGCGCGAAGGGAAGAGTGGAGAGTCAATGGTGACCGCGATCGCATCTTGGCCTAGCTCATCATGCGCTATTTTCGCGACCAGGGTAGAATCCGCCCCGCCTGAGAATGCCACAGCCACTGAGCCCAGCGAACGAATGGTAGTCCTCAGTTTCGCCAACTTCCTGTCGATCGGTTTCATGGCCACTTTGGCAACACATGGCAGTTATTAGTAATTTAGTAGGTCAAAGCGATGTTCGCAGAAGCCAGCTCCGCCACTATCGTCCCCGCAGCGACGAGCCTTGTTCCAGGGATTACATGGCTCTCTTGTATCTTCCTCGCTTTGAGACATGGGCTGCATACCATGAGCACCCCGCCCAGGCCGAAGAAATCACTCATCAGGTTCTGCAACGGAGGAAACGCTTCAGCGTTGATTTGCTTGGCTTGATCGACGACAGCCAGCCTGACGCCTTCGGCTTGGAGCACGATAGTCACGCTCATTTCCGTCGCCATCGCCGCGTTTGCCAACACAAAAGGGATGGTCGCCCTCTCGGGGTCATCAGCAGCGTGAGTCGCAATAATCAACAACTTCTCCTTTACCATGTCCGAGACCTCAGCGATGGAATTTCGAACGAGTTGAAATTCATTCTCCCGAAATGTGGGCAGCCGACGTTTCGTTGAGTGTCGACGGGCGCCGAGCATTCGCACGGCCTGGCTGCGGTTCTAATCGAAGATATAATATATCGGCCGTCCCCGTTCTAGAAGACCCGGCTGGGCTCTGGAGGAGAGCATGGCAGAGGAGAACACTGTATACATCGGAAAGAAGCCAACAATGAACTACGTCCTCGCCGTCGTGTCGCAGGTCAACGCTGGTCACGACAACGTGTGCATAAAGGCCCGAGGACGGGCGATCAGCAGGGCTGTAGACGTTGCAGAGATCGTGAAGAACAGATTCGTCCAGGAGCTGGGGTACAAGGACGTCAAGATAGCGACGGAGAAGCTACCTGGCCTGGACGGCGGAAGTGCAAACGTCTCCTCGATAGAGATATACCTGGGCAAGTAAGGATCAGGTATAGAAGGGGAAGAAATGGCGCAGCCATAGTGTCTACCATACAAGCCTCTCGCCGGTGCCCCATGTGGCGTTTTTTCATTGAGTACTTTTATTGCGAGAGAGCGCTATCTCTCGGAACAGAAAGATGAACGGCGGCAGCAAATGATAATCGTGAAGCTCGGCGGAAGCGTCATAACGGACAAATCGAGGCTCCGGACATTCAGGCAGGAGACCTGTGAACGGCTTGCTGGGGAACTTCTGGCGGCGAAGGATGGTCTGGTGGTCGTCCACGGGGCGGGCTCGTTCGGCCATATCGAGGCCAAGAAGCACCAGCTTCACAAAGGCTTCAAGAACGACGAGCAGATCGAGCATGTCGCGAAGGTCCAGCGGGACGTCCGCGAGCTGAACCTCAAGGTTCTCAAGGCGTTGATCGACGGCGGCATCAAGGCCGTCTCCATTCCGCCGGCGGGTGCCGCCACATTCAGCGCGTGCGCGGTCAGATCTTTCGATCCCGATACGTTCCAGAGCATCCTGGACCTAGGGCTGACCCCGGTGTCGTTCGGCGACGTCGTCCCCGACGAATCGATGGGGTTCTCCATCTGTTCAGGCGATCTCATCATGGAGTCATTGGCGAGGCAGTTCAAGCCCAGTCTGGTCGTGTTCTGCGCGGACGTGGACGGCGTGTTTGACAGCGATCCGAAGGACAACAAGAAAGCGAGGCTCATCCCAAGACTCGACAGCTCGACGCTGTCTAAACTCAAGCGGATCGAGCCCATGCATGACGATGTCACCGGGAGCATCTACGGCAAGCTGGAGCGAATGCTGGCCATCGCCAGGAACTGCGAAAAGTGTATGATAGTGAACGGCAATGTGCCGGGAAGGCTCGAGAAGGCCATAAGGG
>JBGOXV010000221.1:0-2722 GCA_041479325.1 Thermoplasmata archaeon | reverse complement strand
GATCTTAATGGCGATTGGATTCGATGCATCCAGGTTGACTATCCTCCAGCCCGCGATCAAGTACGGGTTCCCGACGGTCCCATCGCCTCCGGTCAAACCGTTGGTCGAGTTGAGCCCTTGGTCGCTGTCAATGCGGATCGGACCGCGATCCACGAATGCGGCTGTTCCATGATTGACTGGCTGAAAGGCCAACAACAGAAGCGCTGAAAGGACCAGGGCTGGCGACAATCTCCCGCATCGGCTCACCCTCAATCTCACGCCCTGCCACTCCCTGAGGAGTGATTCTTTTGTTTCATATTCAAGGTTTGGCCACCGCACCTCTGCCGTGTACTCGCAACTCTTATCACCAACCACCCCAATCGCGTGGCGTGGCCCATCTCGCCATCGGCTCGGCGGCATTGGACGAACTCCTGGAAGGAGGCTTCGAGGGAGGGGCGATCACGCTGCTCTACGGAGAGGCAGGGTCGGGAAAGACCAATGTATGTCTTCAGGTCGCGAAGAATGTGGCCATGACCGGGAAGAAGGTCGTCTACATCGACACTGAAGGCGTCTCCCTCGAGAGGCTGAAGCAGATGGCGGCCGAGAACTTCGAGGAGGTCATGAGGAACACACTGTTCTTCGAGGCGCACACGTTCGAGGACCAGGAGAAGTTCGTGGACAAGGCCGTCAAGCTGGCCGAGAGCTCCCTCGAGGTGGGTGCGATAATCTTGGATTCTGCAACCATCCATTACAGGCTCACCAGGAACGACGAGGAGAGGGGGATCCGCAAGTCCCTCAGCCCTCAGCTCGCAAAGCTCCTCTCTGTCGCCAGGAGCAAGGACATCCCCATCATCGTGACATCTCAGGTGTACACGGACATAGAGAAGGGCACGTTCGAACCGCTTGGTGGCCATGTGCTCCTGCACAACGCCAAAGCGATCATCAGGCTGGACAAGGTCGGGACGGGGGCGAGAAGAGCAATCATCATCAAGCACCGGCATCTCGAAGAAGGCAGGAGAGCGGACTTCAGGCTGACCAAGTCGGGTGTGGTCTAGGTCTTCCGCGTGACTGTATAGTCGGCAAAGGACTCGAGGCACTTCTTGTGTTTCGTGTCCTTCAAGACACTCAACTTGTCCTTCGCTTCCTTGACCAGACCGTTCGCAATCTTAGTCGCATGATCTATCGCGCCCGCGCGGTCCAGCACGTCTCTCGCCACGACGAGTTGCTCGGGAGTCGCTTTCTTGTTGCCTAGCGCCCTGAACAGGTCCTCCCGGTCCTTACCGTGAATGTCCTCTAGCGCGCTTATCACGATCAGGGTCTTCTTCCCGTTCCTGATGTCGTTCAGGACCGGTTTCCCGAAGGTCTTCTGGTCCGATGTCAGGTCCAGCACATCGTCCCATATCTGGAATCCGAGCCCGACGAGCCTGCCGTAATCGCGGAGCGAGTCCTCCTCCTGGTCGGTCGCCTCACCGATCACTGCTCCGCCCTGGGCAGCGGCGGAGTACAAGACGGCCGTCTTGAGCTCTATCATCTTCATGTATTCGCTGTCCTTGACAGTCTTCCTGCCCTCGAAGTCCATGTCCATCTGCTGACCCTCGGCCAGGAGCCTGACGGCCTTCGCGATTATGTCCACGAGTTGGACGAGTCGGTCATCATGGGTATCCGAATCTGGGATGAGCTCGAACGCACGGGCGAACAGCGCGTCCCCCGCCAGGATTGCCTCGGGCACGCCATATTGAGCATGTACTGTCTTGATACCGCGCCTGGTCTCGTCGTTGTCCATGACGTCGTCATGGACGAGGGTGAAGTTGTGCACCAGCTCGAGGGCGGCCCCGAAGGGCATTGCCGCGCTCCACCTCCCTCCGACCGCCTCGCAGCTGATCGTCGCGAGGAGCGGCCTCAGCCTCTTCCCGCCGGCCTGAGGATAGTGGGCCATCGCTGCCTTCAGATTCTTGTTCTCCACGACCTCGAGCGAGCGCATTATGTACTCGTTGATCTTCTCGACACGGTCCTTGTAGCCCTCAAACACTGCAACCATCAGAATCACTCCGATAACTGGTCCAGCCAATCCTTCGAGCGCCCAGTCATAAGGGCCCTCGTCGCGGCGAGCTCCTTCATGTTCTTGGCTCCGACCAGGAACATGGCCGCCTTCAGCTCGTCGATGATCGTCTGAATCTCCCGTGTGAGCGCTTCCCTGCTATCCAGTGCGGCTGGCAGCAGCCTTCCCGCCATCCCGGCGCATCCGGCACCAATCGCGATCGCCCGGGCGACATCGAGCCCGCTCCGCAGACCCCCAGTAGATATGATCGGGAGGCCGACATTGGCCTCCACGACGGCCACGGGCGTCGGGATCCCCCAGTCCCAGAAGGTCTTCCCGATGTTCGCGCGCTTGGTATCCCCGGCTGACTTCGCGCGGTAGTACTCGACCGCTGAGAAACTCGTTCCCCCAAGCCCGCCGACGTCCAGACCCTTGACCTTCGCCTTCTTGAGCCGCTGTGCAGCCTCCTTCGGGATCCCGGCCCCGGTCTCCTTGGCGATGACTGGGAGGACGCTGGCGAACGCCTCGAGGGCCTTCAGCCCGCCCCTGCTCTTGGTGTCGCCTTCGGGCTGCACGATCTCCTGAAGGTAGTTCATGTGAATCGCGAGAAGGTGTGCATCAATCATCTCCATCGCTGCCCTGCCATCATCTACACCAATCGGGGCGGTCAGGCCCTGCTTGATGAGCTGAGGTACTCCCAGGTTC
>JBGOXV010000220.1:0-2745 GCA_041479325.1 Thermoplasmata archaeon | reverse complement strand
CGCGGGACGAAGATCAAGGGCTTCGACCCGAGGGTCTTCCAGGACGGCATCTACATCATAGAGAAGCCCGGGAGGTGAACGAGTTGCCAGAGAAGAAATCAGAACACCATGACGAGTTCATGAAGCTCCACATGTTCAAGGAAGAGTACATCGAGAAGCTCAAGGCCATCGGGATCACATCGCCCGAGGAGCTCGCGGAAGCTCTGGAGGACGATGAGAGGACGAAGGAGGTCCATGAGCACCTCAAAGGGGCCGGCCAGAAGACCATAGAGCACTGGAAGGAGGATCTCGGCGTGGTCTCAGAGGAAGATGAGGCCGAGACCGCAGAGGAGGAGCCCGTGAAGGCGCCTGCGAAGAAGGTCAGGAAGGTAAAGGCTCCCGCGAAGAAGCCCTCGGAAACGAAAGAGCCGAAGAAGGAGGGCAAAAAGGAGAAGTCCGACGAGGGCGGGAAGAAGACCGGCAAGAAAGAGGACGAAGAGGTCGAGATCGAGGAAGACGAGGGCTACAAGGTGAAGCTCAAGCCGAAGCTCTCGAAGGAGACCCTCCACGCGCTCAAGGTCAGGGCCGGAATAAACGCGAGGAGGCCCGAGTTCCTAAGGCAGGAATGGCACAAGAGGCCGAGGCTGCAGAACGTCAAATGGAGGAAGCCGCAGGGCGACCAGTCCAAGATGAGGCAGCATTACAGATACAGGATGACCGTCGTATCGATCGGCTTCGGCGGGCCGAAGGCCGCAAGGTACCTTCACCCGTCCGGATTCAGGGAGGTCATGGTGCACAACGTGAAGGACCTCGCGAAGATCCACCCCGATGTCGAGGCGGCCCGCGTAGGGCACTCGGTCGGGTACAAGAAGAGGCTCGAGATCGAGGAGAAGGCGGACGAACTGAAGATCAGGGTCCTCAACAGGAGTGGATGATCGATGAATCTCAAGAACCAGAGGAGGGTCGCGGCCGAGCTGCTCAAATGCGGCGTCAACAGGGTATGGATCGACCCCAACAGGACGGATGACACGACGGATGCGATCACCCGGGGAGACATCAGGGTACTGATCAACTCAGGAGCCATCGCCGCCAGGCAGAAGAAGGGCGTTTCCAGAGGCAGGGCCAAGTTCGAGCTGGCCCAGCGGAAGAAGGGCAGGCAGCGGGGGCCGGGCTCGAGGCGCGGCAAGAAGGGCGCGAGGAAGCCCTCGAAGGAGATCTGGATGCAGGCGATCAGGCCCATGAGAAGGAAGCTGAAGGAGCTCAGGGACACGGGCAAGATCGATACCAGGACCTACCGTTCATATTACATGAAGGCGAAGGGCGGCCAGTTCAAGAGCAGGCCGCATATGGAGTCTCACATGAGGGCCGAGGGGATCCTCAAGGAGTGATGGACATGTCCACAGGACCGAGATACAGAGTGCCTTTCAAGAGAAGGAGGCAAGGGCGAACGGACTACAGGCACAGAGCTGCATTGCTCAAGGGCAGGACCGCGCGCCTTGTCGTGAGGAAGTCCAACATGAACGTCCGGGTACAATTCGTCGAGTACAAGCAGATCGGAGATAACGTGCTGGCATCCGCCGTATCGACGGATCTGACGGAGCTCGGATGGAGCGGCTCTGGGAAGAGCACTCCCGGAGCTTACCTGACGGGACTCCTGGCCGGCAAGAGGGCCAAGGAGAAGGGGCTCGGAGATGCCGTGCTTGACATTGGCCTCCGGAAGCCGACCAAGGGCGGCGTGGTGTTTGCTGTTCTGAAGGGCGTGCTGGATGCCGGGATAGAGGTCCCGCACAGCGACGAGATGATTCCAGCACCGGAAAGGATCACGGGCAAGCACATGCGCGAGGGCACGGCTGCCATGTTCGAGACCACGAAGAGCAAGATAGGAGGTGCGACGTAATGGCTGATTGGGCACCCAAGACAAGGCTGGGAAAGCTTGTCGCAGAGGGCAAGATAACGACCATGAGCGACGCTCTGAAGAGCAGGCTGCCACTGCGTGAACCCGAGATCGTGGACATACTCCTCCCAGAGCTGGCGGACGAGGTCCTCGATGTGAACATGGTCCAGAGGATGACCGACTCGGGAAGGAGGGTGAGGTTCGCGATCACCGTCGTCGTGGGGAACTACGATGGCTTCGTTGGACTGGGCAGGCTGAAGGGCAAGGAGGTCGGCCCCGCGATAAGGGCCGCCATCGACGTCGCCAAGCTGAACATCATCGAGGTGAAGAGAGGCTGCGGGTCGTGGCAGTGCGGCTGCCTCACACCGCACTCGCTGCCGTTCGAGGTCGCAGGGCATTCTGGGTCGGTAGTCGTCACGCTGAAACCGGCGCCCAGAGGTACTGGTCTCGCTATCGGAGACATCGCGAAGAGCGTGCTCAAGCTCGCCGGCGTCAAGGACTGCTGGGGGTTCACGAAGGGGCACACGAAGACGACCATCAACTTTTCCATAGGCACGTTCGAGGCTCTCAGGAGGACCTCACAGATGAGGGTCACCGAGGAGCAGAGGACCAGGCTCCAGATCATGACCGGACCGACGGCGATACACGTCGCGGGCTCTTCGCTCGATACCGAGCCCGAGGGACCGGAGTTGGCAGAACCCGAGAAGGCCGTGGACCAACCGAAGGAGGGACAGTAAGATGCCTGCTATCGCAGTAGTCAGAGTAAAGGGGCATGCGAAGATCCAGCACACCACGGTCGATACGATGAACCAGATGAAGCTCACCCGCCCGAACCATTGCGTCATCCTGCCCCAGACCATAACCACGAAGGG
>JBGOXV010000219.1:0-2754 GCA_041479325.1 Thermoplasmata archaeon | reverse complement strand
TGATCCTATACGAGCCAGCGATGGCCGCACGGTCTGAGCCGAACGGAATGAGTGAGGAGGCCGTGGCGCCGCCATGATGGGCCCACCACCCGGCTCTTTACAGAACCACCCTGGTGAAGTAGTCGTAGATCAGCCTGGCGATCCTCGCCTCGGCCATCTGGGCCTTCTCAGGGCTCTTCTCGACCAGGTTCTTGAAGAATATGCACAGCACGATGTGTGATTTCGGCCCGACGAAGATTATGCCCGCGCTATTGGCCGTACCGGCGGTTATCCCCGTCTTCGCTGCGACCATCACGTCATCGGACAGGAACTGTGGAAGCGTGGATCCAGCCGGATTCCTCATGAGCATCGCGAGCATCTCCTTGCTGGATGAACCAGAAGCCCTTTCACCTTGGAGGATCTTCTCCAGCATCGCGCCGATCTCCCGGGGCGTCCCGAGGTTATCGAAGACCTGGTCATACTCGCGCTGGATCTTGAACTTCTTCTCCTCCTTCGTGCCATAGAGGTTCTCATACTCGCGTCTGAAATCCTCGATGGAGAAGTTGGCGTACTGTGTGTCGATGTCGTTGAGGATCTTCATCCGCTCGAGGTCAGAGATTCCCTTCCACTTGCGCGCCGCCTCTTGCGCTGTTAAATCCTTGAACGGACCCTTTCCCATTGTGAGAAGGAACCCTTCCCTCCAAGGAAGGTAGATCGAAGTCCTCGCGAGCCCGAGGTCCCGTATCAACATGTTGACCCTTTGGATACCCACACGTTTCCAGAGCATCTCAGAGGCGGTGTTGTCAGTCGCTATGATCATGAGTGTCACGAGGTCTCTGATGGTCATTTCGAGCCCAGGGGTGAGATACTGGAGGACTCCTGTACCTATGCAGTAGTTCCTCGATTCGAGTCTGATCTTCTCGTCCATGTCCAGCAGGCCCTCGTCCACCTGCCGGAAGACCTCCATCATCACGGCAATCTTGAAAACGCTACCCAGCGGGTATATCTTGTCGGCATCGATCGCGACTTCCTTCCCGGATTCGACGTGCCTCATGTAGAGCCCCATTTGACCCTTGACATCCTTTGAGATCTTGACCAGCTCGGCCTTAAGTTTCGACAACTCGGGATCCGCTGGTTGTTTGCTCTTCTCGTTGCTCAAGGAAAGGGCTCCTCTTTCGCTCAGGAGCTGAGAGCCAGCCAAATGGTTGCGGGTCTACCCAGCTTGGAAAAAAGGAACGGAATCGCAGTATATAGCGACTTCTGTCCAACTGGCACGTTTCGACTTCCGTTGCAGAATCGCCGAGAACGAGCAATGGCCCCGACATAAGTTCTTTAAATGTGACCGGATACCCCTTCGAGGAGCCGGGGATTCCGATGATAACTGACTTCAAGAGACTCAATGCCAGGAGGAGAGCATCGCAACTGATCGATAAGGAGGCCTTCCAAAGGATCCATGACGCTTCACTCGACGTGCTCGAGAAGGATGGGATCCGGATCTACAGTCAGGCGGCGCTGGACCTTCTGAAGCAGCATGGGGCCAGGATCGACAGCGGGAAGATGGTCGCCAGGATACCGAAGAGCCTCGTCGAGGAATCAATCAAGAGTGTCCCCAAGGAGCTGGAACTGCGGGCAAGAAACCCGAAGTACGATTTAACGCTCGATGGCTCCAACCTCTACATCACATTCGACGGTTGTGGGGTCCAAACATACGACTTGGAGACCGGAAAGAAGAGACCGGCAAGAAAGCAGGACATAGTCGATGAGGGCTTCCTGAGCAATGTTCTGCCGGGGGTAGGGTACATGACGCCTTCCTTGGCTCCTCAGGACGTTCCATTGCACGCGCATGTGTTGCACGGACTCGATGCAGCGTTCTCCACATCAGAGAAGTTCGTGATGTCCGAATCCACTACGACAGGGGCTGAGGCGAGACTCCAGATCGAGATGGCCGCAGCCGTCGCAGGGGGACGGGACAAGCTGGCGCAGAAGCCGAACTTGGCGGCGATCATCTGCGCCGTGCCTCCTCTGAACTTGGATGGGGGCGGCAGTGACGCGACGATGGAGTTCGCGAAGGCCGGAGTGCCAGTCATGATGATGAGCATGGTCGAGGCGGGCGTGTCGGGGCCCATCACCTTGGCCGGGACCCTCGCGTTGAGCAACGCAGAGATCATGGCGATCCTCACATTGACGCAATGCGCCAAGAAGGGGGCGAGGGCAATATACGGTTCAGTCCTTTCGACCATGGAGCCGAGGACGGGTGGCTACGTTTCGGGCGCCCCAGAGTCGGTTCTCCTCACAGCTGCAATCGTAGATCTTGCGAGACACTACAAGATGCCGTCCCAGGCCGGGACGTTCGGCACCAATGCGCTCTTGCCTGGAAGCCAAGCCGCGACTGAGCACTGTCTCACGACCTTGCTCGCAGCCCAGGCAGGGGCGGACATGTGCAACGGCTTCGGGCTCCTCGAAGCTTCCACCGTGCTATCCTTCGAGCAACTCATGCTGGACTACGACATCGTCACCGAGGTGCTTTACATCTCCAAGGGGATAGAAGTGAACGACGACACCCTTGCTCGCGATGTCATATCAAAGGTCGGAATTGGAGGGACATTCCTGACGAACAGGCACACCCTCACGCATCTCAGGGAGGTCTGGGAGCCAATGGTTTTCGAGTACGGACCATACGACGATTGGGTAAAGAGGGGCTCGGTAGACCCGGTCAAGAAGGCGAACGCGAAGGTGAAGGCCCTGCTCAAGGAGGCAAAGGCAAACCCTGCGCCT
>JBGOXV010000218.1:0-2756 GCA_041479325.1 Thermoplasmata archaeon | reverse complement strand
CGAGGCGAGGCGAAAACCCTCCTCTGCTCGCTCCGTCACAATCACAAACCGTATTTCTTGTGATCCCACCACACAATGATGCTCGCCGCGATACCAATCGGGAAGAGTATGCTTACCGAGGACAGCGCCGCAGATAGAAGGAGGTATCTGTAACTCTCCATCAACAGTGAGTATACCATGGCCCCTAGAGCGGCGTAGCTCGGAATTGTGAAGATGGCCCACGAGATCCAATCCATCGCGCTACTCGGAAGTGGTCCGTAGGACGGGTCCCTCGCTAGATCTGTCATCATCCATATCATAACTCCAGCCGAGAGCATGATGAAGAGGCATGCTACAAACACCAGCTTAGACCTCATGCTTGCCAACATGCCGCCTACAAACATTCCAGCCAGAACCGCTACATTTACTGCGACAGAAAGCCAAAAGTCATAGGCGCTCATGGAAACCACTTCGCTGCAATCGTCAGTGAACATCCCCCCTAAGGTCTTTTCCTAGTTTCATCTGCCGTCCTGAAGGGATTCGAACCCTTGACAAGCCAGTATGTCAGAAGAGAATCTCGATGTGCCCTCCATTCCTTACGCAGGTTGGACCGGGGAACTCGTCAATCCACCTGAGCCCTGTCGTGCGGATTATATAGCTCGGAATCTTTCACCAACGTCGGGTGCACATCCATGGAGCAACCAAAAGAATCACCTCAACAGCCGGTATGGCCTGTAGAAGCACATCCCGAAGTGTGGACGACTCCAGGGTTCGGATGGAGAGTGGCGGTGTCGATACTGATAGCCATAGGTTGGCTGAGCTTCGTAATCCTGTGGCTGTTCTTCTATGCTGGCAAGTACGACGTATTCCAGAACCTGGCGATCGTGATCGTGTCGGTGCTCGTAGGCGTCGGCTTGCTCGGTGCGATGTGGGCGCCGTGGGGCATGAGAATGGCCAAGAGCGCGGGCGTGGAGCATCCATGGCGGTCTCAACGTTCGATTCTGATGACGGTTATATCCATCATCTCCGGGATCGGGTGGCTCTCGTTTATCGTAGCCTGGCTGTTCTTCTATGCCGGAGACTACAGCGGCTACCAGAACCTCGCTGTGCTCATCCTGTCCTTGCTCGTTGTCGCAATCGTGAACGGCGGCGGTTGGGCGGTCTGGGGCATGTGGCGGCACAGGTACTGAGGAGGGAAAGGCCAACACTCGTTGTCGAGGGCAGCGCGTTTCACGTTCTCATGAAGGGGCGCCTCAGTGACCCGGGACCAAGCTCTTCTCCCGGTTCTTGATGATCTCGTTCCCCCTCTGGAGTACGTCCTTGTCCAGCTGAGGCACCTGGTGCTCCCTGAGAAGCCTAAGTGCTATCTCCCTTGCCTCCGCAACCATAGTCTTAGACAGCGTGGCCTCGAACTTGCCCTTCACTGCATCTCTCATTATGACTTCTTTCTTGAAGTTCCTGGCAGTGTGGATATTCGACAGGAACGTGTTCCCGTGGCCGACCTGCCTGGTCACGTCGAGGGCCACAGTGCCCTTGCTGATCTCGAACCTAGTCATCTGGAGCCGGACATTCTCCCAGACATATGAGTCGATGACCGCCTGCTCGAGGGAGAATCCCTTCGCATTGTCCATGGCGCCGATCCCGCCCTGCATGTCCGTGCCTGACATCGTGCTCAGAGCTATCCCCAAGGTCTCGCTGAAAGTGTGCGGGACTCCCGGCTCGTCTGTGTCATTGAGCCCCCAGTCGCCCACCATGCATGGAAGCCCGTACCTCTTCGCCATCTGGGCAAGGCCTGATGCAATCAGCGGCTGGTTGGCGCACTCGTAGAATATCATGCCGGTCATCATGTTCACGGGGGTCGAGGAAGAGCAGTAGATTGTCCGTGCTCCCTTGCTCGCCACCTGCCCGATGACCAGGCTTGCGAGGTTCTCGCTGTTGCCGTTCACGAGCGTGCCCGCCATCGTCACTGGGGCCGTCCCGCCAGAGAGGGACATTGTCATTGTCGTCACTGGCACCCCTGCTTTGGCGAACTCGACCAGGGCTTCGACGGCATCGTGCTCGAACATCAGAGGCGCAATCGAGCAATGGATGACAGTGAAGTGCGGCTTCTTCTTCAGCTCGTCAACTCCTCCTGCGATCAGTGCCCCGAGCTGCACCTGCGCCCGGGCGTCCTCGGCATTGAAGATCTCGACGCCCTGGACATGCTTCGTCGTGTTCTGGAGCGTCGTCCAGAGCTCATGCAGGCCGTGGGTGAGCGGGTTGACATCGGTAGCGGTCAGGTTGGTCTGCACATAGTCCGCCCCCGTGAGCGCGTCCGCCAGCCGCGCGCAATCCGCGATGTCTTTCACGGTAGAGTCGCGCTTCTTCCCTGTCTTGATGTCGATGATGTAAGTACCCAGACCGGTCGTCCCTTGGTAAGGCCACGATTTGACGGGTATCCTCATGTCGTGCTTTGGGTCCCTCCCGTGAAGGGTCATCTCCTTCGGCACAGTTTTGAGAGCTTCCTTGACCATGCTCTCCGGGATCTTGGCGATCTGCGACCTATGGTCGACGCTGGCCCCTGCTCTCTCCAGCATCTTCAGGACTATCTCGCTCTTCACCTTCACCCCGATGGTCTCGAGGCACTCCATGCTCTGTTGGTCGATCAGGTCTTCCTCGCTCTTCTCCAAGAATCTCAGTCGCGCAACCGCCACGCAAACACCTCCTCGGCAGATTCGCCGAGTCTGTCGGCACCTTGAGGCGGAGGTATTTGAAAAGGATTTCTCTCTTCGAAACGT
>JBGOXV010000217.1:0-2762 GCA_041479325.1 Thermoplasmata archaeon | reverse complement strand
GTGGAGACTCTGAGGAAGCATGGTGCCAAGACAGCGGCATTCTCCGGCTGGGCCCTCGACAGGGGATTCAATCACCAGATGCGCGTGGACGAGGCATTCGCGATCTCCGACCATTGCGGATACGACGAGCTCCTCGAATTCGCGCGCAAGTGCCGGCCAGAGGAGATCTTCACAACGCACGGCTCCGCGAAGGAGCTGGGAGTCCATTTAAAGAAGATACTGGGGATAAACGCTCAGCCCATGGTCGCAAGGCAGAGGACGCTTGATCATTTCTGTTGAGGGGCATCCTTCGAACTGCTCCACGAGCGGGGATAGGTCCCCGGGACCATCAGGCCCCTGTAGACGTCGATAGCTATCCCCTCCGATCTCTTCATGATCTCCCCGGAGTCCATCAGCATTCTCCCCAGGCCGACACCTTCTCCTGCTAGGGTCATGACCGCGACGACATCGCCCTTCTTCAGCCTCTCGTCTATCGCGACGATTCCAGGCATGGCGAGGTCCGCCCCGTGGCAGATCGCGTCCACCGTCGAGTCCTTGATTTGCACCTTCGGGATGTGAGCCAGGAGGATCTCCTTCGGGTGCAGCATCTTCCTCAGTGGCGCGCTGTTCCCTGCCCTATGTCCCTCCATCGCGTCCCTGAGGTCATGCAGCGTCACGGCATAATCCTCAGTTAGGATACCCCCTCGTGTTCTCCTGAGGTCCTGAAGGTGAGCCCCGATTGCCATGGCGTCCCCGATGTCGACCGCCAAGCTGCGGATGTAGGTCCCCGCGTCGCAGTCCACCTGGAACAGGACATCCCTATCGGATACCTCTAGGATCTCGAGGCGGTGTATGCGTCTTGTCCTCATCTCCCGTTTCACTGCAGACTTCATCGGCGGGGTCTGATAGATCTCGTCGATGAACTCCTTGGACACCTCGTCGAGGCGCTTGCGGTCGATGTTCCCGTGCATCCTCATGACCCCGACATAGGCCTTCGTGCCGACGTGCAGCGCATCCATCGCACGGACCGCATCCCCAAGTCCCACGGGCAGGACGCCCGTGGCCCTCGGGTCCAGGGTCCCGCCGTGAGCCGCCTTCGATGCACCGACGATGTTCTGGACCCAGCTTGTCACCTGATGCGATGTGGGACCCGATGGTTTGTCTATGACGACCACGCCGTCCTTGAGCAGCTCCTCGACGGATCTCTCCTCGGGGTTCCTGCCAAGAGCGGAGCTAATGGGCCGCTTTGACTTGATCAGCATTTTCTGCATGCGTCTTCCTCGCACTCTCCACGATCATGTCCGCCACCTTGTCGGCGGTGAGATCCGAGGAGTCCACCCAGAGGTCGTAGATCGCTCGGTCGCAGGGGTCGATACCATAGTATGCGATGTAGCGTTTCTTCTCGGACCTCTCCCTGGTCTGCATCTCCCTGAGCACCAGGTCGACCTCCTTGCCCTCGCGTTTCGCTATCCGGCCCGCCCTCACGTTCTCCGAGGCAGCGACATAAACGGCGAAGACAGGCACTTTGTTGCTCTTCAGGATTGGCCCGGTCATCCTCCCTTCTATGACGATGTCCTTCTGGGCCCTGGCCATCTCGAGCATGCGATTGTCCAGTTCCCGGTCGATCGTCTCGTCCTCCTCTGCCAGGCGCCCGAAGGTCCCGAGGTCCACCTTGCGCTCCAGGGCCATCTGTCTGAAGATCTGACCCACGACCACGAAATCGTACTCGAGCCTGCTGGCGACCAGCATGCAGATGGTCGTCTTGCCGCTTCCCGGGGGACCTGAGATGGCTATCCTCATCGCACCATCACCCCTTCTAGAGGTACCTTGATGCGGGTGCGAACTCGTCACCCTCGATGTTCCTGAGCCTCTTGGAGAAGCTGAAGTACTTCAGGCCCCTCGTGAGGACCTGGCTGAACGGCAATGTCAACAGGGAGTACAGCAGCACCCAGTTCGGCAGTAGGTTGGACCCCTTCATGTCCACGCTCAGGGCCCAGGGCACCGAGATGCTCGTCGACGTGGTGGACGAGACGGTTATGTAGATGAAGTTCGCGAGCCAAGCGAATATGGGTATGACCACGAGCATCGTCACGGGCATCAGCTTCATCTGGGTCCCCGACGCCTTGAAAGTCTGCGCCATGATCTGCGGCTGGAGCTCCGTGAGCTTCTTCAGCTTGTAGGTGTTGTTGCTCGTCCTCGCTTCCCTAAGCTCCTTCTGGAACGCCGAGGAGATCCGCTGGTTCCTGGCCATGCCGACCCAATCGACGAAGAAGTGTCTAACGGCGATCGAGAAGAAGCTCATGAGCAGACCAGTGAAAAGCAGCGTAAGCACCGGCTCGTGTCCGTGGAATCCAACCAACGGGTCGAGACCGACCCCGACAGCCTTGCCCAGCGCTTGTCGCAGGTTGTTGTCGAACATCACGAACATCGCGACGATGAGGGCCATCATCACGATGAGCTGGTTGCCCATGTCGGGAGCCGGCTGCCTCTGTCCTTTTGCGGACGGCGCTCCGGGACTAGCCATCCGGCTATTCGCCTCCGAAGAAGCCTCTGAGCACCGGGTGCATCTCCATCATCTGCTCCCTGCCGATGGCATCGTACAGCTGGATCATTATGCCGACGCTCAGCAGGACGCCCGTGCCGGACGCGTTGCCCACGGTCCCGATCAGGTCGGCCCCCGCAGCGAGGGCCCCGACAGTCGCACCCGAGATCACCGTGACCACAGGAATGTACCTTTCGAGGACCCTCTTCAGGACCCTCGGATCCCTCCTGAATCCGGGGAT
>JBGOXV010000216.1:0-2769 GCA_041479325.1 Thermoplasmata archaeon | reverse complement strand
TTGAGCATCGTCCCGACGACGGTTATGGGGTCGATCACGATCCGCTGAGGCATGACCTGTGCCACCTTCTCGTCTATGTAATCCAGTAGCTTGTCCCTCGTGCAGTCCTTCAGCAGGTTCCCAAGGTCTTCGTAAATCACGGACTTGCCGTAATACTCGGGCTTGATGAAGTCGAATTGCGAGGCGTATCTCAGCATCCACTGGGCCGGCTCGCTCAGAGTGCTGAAATAGAGGCATTGCTCCCCCTTCTCGGCACCTGCGAACAGGAACCTTTGGGCAAAGGTCGTCTTTCCAGCGCCAGCGCTTCCCGCGACAAGTATGACTGACGGGAAGGGGAATCCTCCCTCGATCATGTCATCCAGACCTGGTATTCCACTGTTTATCCGCGGAAAGGGTATCGTAGCCATTCTCACATCACTTCCTTCTTCATGGATATAGCCTGACTTAGGTTCGTGAATCCTGGGGATGTCTCTGGCCTGGTCGGCCCTGCGGCGCTGGCAACTGCAGCTGGGAGGTCAGTGTTCTTGATCATCATGTCCATCCCGACGTCAATGGTCGTCTTGCACATGGGTTCGATGAGGTCGTTCAGGGTCTGGTGCAAAGCCTTGTCAACGATCACGACGGAGAAGACCGGGTGGTGGCCCGCCGATTCCACGAGCTCACCGTACCGCTTGAAGAATCTCATGATGCTCTCCATCGTGTTGTACGTCAGCAGCGTCGAGACGTTGTCGATCACGACGAACTCTACCTTCGAGACGTCGATTCCGAGCTCCCGGCTCTCCGCGTTCCCGCTGAAGATGAAGTCGGGAAGCGTCTCGATGTGGAACGGCCCTCCATGAAACCCCTTGGTCGGAGCCTCTCCTTTCGAGTCAGAGCTATGGGATGATATCACGTCGAGAAAGACCAGGTTCTTCTGATCGACCTGGTGCAGCTGCATCAGGTGGCTCAGGTACTGGTGCGGACGATCGATGGTTATCATCAACCCGCTCCTCCTCTGGTCGTCCAGCAATGCCTTCAGTATGACGAGGTTGACCCTCACAAGGTTGGTGTACTTGGTCTGGACAAGGAAGATGGCGTCTCGGTTGTCCGATTCGATCATCGAGCTGACAGCATGCGCGAGCTGCAAATCCCTCTCATTCACGTGAACCACTGCTAGCCTAGCGTTGGGCATTCATGAGACTTGTCGGTTAAATACAGGCTGGACCAGTTATCAAAATGGATAATCAGGTTGATTACGGAACGCGCAGTTTCCTGACTCGTCGCGACGCGCTCCTGGCCATCATCGAAAGACATATAAATAAGACCCAGTATTGTCCTTTTCGCGTCCAGACGTTTGATTGTTCTGAAGGCGTTGGTCGGTTGTCATGGCGGAGCTGATTGGTGACCTCGAGGAGAAGCGCGCAAGGCATAATGCCGATGCGGAGAGGCACAAGAGGCAGAGGGACGAGCTGAACGACAAGACGAAGGAGTGGGCGGAGAAGAGGGACCAGTTGAACGCCCAGGTCAGGAAGCTCATCGAGGACGCGAACGGGAGGAGGGAGAACAGAGACAAGCTGAACTCCGAGGTCCGAGAGGCCAAGGCCAAAAGGGATGAATGGAACAAGAAGTTCAACGAGCTCAGCGAATCCGCGATGGCTCTGAGGCGGGAGAAGATGCCCAAGAGCGGCCTCTCGATAAGGAAGTTCAAGGCGGAGCTTCGCGCGCTCGAGAAGAAGCACATGACATCGGTCCTCAGCGCGGACAAGGAGAAGGCGCTGATGAAGGAGATGTCGATGCTCGACGCCAAGATCAAAGAGATGGAGAGGGAGATCGAGCAGTTCACGGAGGTCAGGACGGCCGAGAAGGACGCCCACGAGGCCAAGGACAATGCAGAGGACTTCCACAGGAAGGTTTCCGAGCTCGCTGAGAAGGCGCAGACTGAGCACGACGCCATGCTGAAGCTCTATGAGGAGGCGGACGGGCTGAGGAAGGAGGCCGACGCCGCCCAGGAGAAGTTCATCGAGACGAAGCTCGCAGCGGACGAGGAGCACCACGAGCACATCGAGCACATCCGCCAGGTCCATGACTTCGACAAGATCATCGCGGGGATCAGGGACAAGACGCGCAAGTCCCGAAAGGAGAAGGACGATACCTCGGCCAAGAAAGAGGCCGATGAGATCTACGAGAAGTTCAGAAGCGGGGAGAAGCTGAGCACGGAGGACATCATGGTCCTCCAGAAATCGGGCTATATGTAGGGTGCACAGGTTCCACAGGAAGCGCAGGGGTGCGCCAGTAAGGAAACGTCGCCTTTTCCGGGGTGATGCTGGCTCGCAAGCTTGCCCGGACATCGGGACGACATAACATATTTAACCAGTCCTTCGATAATTTGATATAGTGCACCGTCAATATATCATACGGGAAATTTTGGGCTAGTTGTTAGAGTGCATCCCATCCCTTCTGACAAGGCTAGCCCTTCCCTTCCCTTTTTTTGTAAGTTTCGAGTGCATCTGCACAACCTATTTATGCGACCCGTCTGCTAGCCGTGGAGTGCGACCATCATGGTGTTGGAAGGCCTTGGCCAGTCTCTTCGGAACGCGATAAAGAAGATCGCGAATGCTTCTCATATCGATCAGAAACTCGTCAAGGAGGTCGTCAAGGACATCCAAAGGGCGTTGCTACAGGCGGACGTCAACGTAAAGCTAGTGCTCAAAGTGACAAAGGAGCTCGAGGAGCGTGCCCTGACCGAGAAGCCGCCAGCAGGAATGAGCTCTAGAGAGCATGTGATCAAGA
>JBGOXV010000215.1:0-2775 GCA_041479325.1 Thermoplasmata archaeon | reverse complement strand
TGTTTCCTCATCTCAACGTTTTCGACAACATCGCCTATGGCCTCAGGGCATCGAGCACCAAGGAGCGAGACGTCGACGCGCGGGTGCGAGAGATCGCGGACAGGATGGACATAGGCAGCCTGCTTGAGAGGCGGACCAGGAACCTGAGCGGGGGCGAACAGCAGAGGATCGCGATCGCGAGGACCTTGGTCACTCGGCCCGACATGTTGCTGCTGGACGAGCCCTTCAGCGCGGTGGACCCGAACACGAAGGACAAGTTGATGAGAGAGATGTCCAGGATCCTATCCTCGTACGAGGTCCCGGTCGTGTATGTCACGCACGACCAACTGGAGGCATCTGAGATGGCGGACCGGATCGCTGTGATGAATGAAGGCAGAATCGTGCAGCTCGATTCTCCCGACGTGGTCTTCTCGTCTCCCAAATCGGAGTTCGTGGCCGGATTCGTTGGCATCAAGAACGTATACCAGGGCAAAGCGGACAAAGAAGGCGCAGGATCCGTCGTGTCTCTGGAGGGCTGCCAGATTCACTCCGCCATCGAGATGCAGGGAAAGGTCCATGTGACGATACGACCGGAGGACATTGTCGTGTCCCGCAAGTCGTTCGACTCGAGCGCGAGGAACCAGCTGCGCGGGAAGGTCGTAGCGGTCGTTGAGAAGGGGCCGCTCGTCTACGTCACAGCTGACTGCGGCGTGGAGGTCACATCGGCGATCACCAGGGAGTCCTTCAAGCAGCTCGGCATAACTCTGGATGACGAAATCTGGATGACCTTCAAGGCTTCCAGTGTCAACTTGTTCTAGAACTCGCTTGAACTGAGGTTCCACGACACACCGCCTGCAGCACAGCCTCTCGACGAGAACAAGAACCTCCAGTTGGTCGGAGAAAACCGCTTCAAATGCTCTTCCTGATAGATCCCAGTGCCGCCTTTAGCTCCGGTGCCAGGTCGCTCCTTTCCATGCTGAGCTCGATCGTGGCCCTTACCCAGTCCGCCTTGCTCCCTATATCGTATCTCCGGCCCTTGAATTTCAGCCCGTAAAGCCCGTTCTTGCGACAGAGCAACCTCATGGCGTCCGTAAGCTGGTACTCCCCGCCCTTCCCCGGACCGATCTTCTCCAAGAATGAGAATATCTCAGGCTGGAAGACGTACCTGCCGATGATCGCGAGGTCGGAAGGGGCCTCCTCCGGAGTTGGCTTCTCCACGAGGTCCTCGACCTTGTACAGGTCGTCTCTGAATCGCTTCCCCTTGATGACACCATACCTCTGGATTCGTGACTTCGGGACCTGCTCGACCCCGACCACGGACGACTTGACCTGCTCGAAGGCCTCGACAAGTTGCCCTATGCACGGTCTCTCGTTGACGACTATGTCGTCACCGAGCATCACCGCGAATGGCTCGTTACCGACATGCTTCTTCGCGCAGAGTATGGCGTGCCCCAAC
Organism: Thermoplasmata archaeon; assembly: GCA_041479325.1. Classification (GTDB taxonomy): domain Archaea; phylum Thermoplasmatota; class Thermoplasmata; order UBA10834; family UBA10834; genus COMBO-56-21. Next base: position 1,340 of record JBGOXV010000215.1, on the reverse strand, counting down.
CCGAGCTGCTCCTTCTGCCGGATGTAGAATATGTCCGCCATCGAAGCTATCTTCTGTACTTCCGCAAGGGCCTCCGAGTTGCCGGATTCCCTGAGCTTGTGCTCGAGCTCGTAGGACTTGTCGAAGTGGTCCTCGATGGCCCTCTTGCCTCGGCCGGTGATCATTATTATGTCGGTCATGCCCGATGCGACCGCCTCCTCGACGACGTATTGGATCGCGGGCTTGTCGACGACCGGGAGCATCTCCTTCGGCTGGGCCTTCGTCGCAGGTAGGAACCTGATTCCGAGACCGGCGGCGGGGATTACTACTTTCATCCGGGAAAAGAACGGCCAGATGGCTTATAATCCTTTGCTGAACGAGTTGGGATTTTCGGACGTCACTCCAAGCGTTTAAGTAGGGATTTCCCCATCGAACGGTTCGTGGGAAAACTCATCTCCATCGGTCAGTACTTCCACTATGCCGGCTGGTTCTTCAAGGCGAAGTTCGGGATCAAGAATCCCCTGGTCAACACGATGATAATCGGCTACGAGTGCGACCTCAGGTGCAAGCATTGCAGCATCGCGGCGCACATCGACGACATACCTGGCCCTCATGCGATGACCTTCGACTTTGCCGTCGGCAAGATGAGAGAGTACTTCGAGAAAGGCGCTAGGATACTGTTCTTCGAAGGCGGGGAGCCGACCCTCTGGAGGGAGGGCGACAAGGACCTGAGGGACCTCATCCGGGCGGGGAAATCCATGGGATACTTCGTCACAGGCTACACAACTCACGGCACGAACGTTATCTTCGAAGAGAGCGATGTCGTGTCGGTCAGCCTCGACGGGACGCGGGATGTCCACGATTCGATCAGAGGCCCGGGCGTCTTCGACATGCTGATGGCGAACCTGGAGAAGACCACACATCCGAACATCTTCGCCAATATGGTCGTGATGAAGCCGAACCTGGACAATGTCAGGTCCTGCGTGGAGCTCGTCGCGAAGACCCCTCGGATCAAGGGCATCATGTTGAACTTCATAACGCCCCCGCCGTACGAACTTGCGCTCACACTTGATGAGAAGAGGGCTGTCGTTGACCTCGCCGTGAAGCTCAAGAAGGAAGGATATCCTGTTTTGAACACCGATCGGGCCCTCAGGGAACTCCTCGAGGAGGACTACAGCACGAAGTGCCCGTACTGGGTGTCGGCGTTCGTCCTTCCGGACGGTTCGGAATACACCGGCTGCCCGATGAAAGGGACCGAGTCGTGCAAGAAGTGCGGGTTCGACGCCGTGAGGGAGTACCGTTTGATCACACGCGGCAACGTCGAGACCATCACAGGAATGTCAAAACGGTTCGCACTGACA
>JBGOXV010000214.1:0-2780 GCA_041479325.1 Thermoplasmata archaeon | reverse complement strand
ATCAGGTTGAAGGGAATGGGAGCATTTCCCTCGATGTCGAACATAAGAGTTGTCTGGGTTGGAATAGAGGACGGGGGCCCTCTTGAACGGATTGCAGAGGAACTCGACGAGTCGATGAGCGAGTTGGGGTTCGACCGCGAGAAGAGAGGTTTCAAACCCCACCTTACCCTGGCGAGAACGAGGAGCGCAAGGAACATTGCCACCGTCCAGGAGATACTCATGGAGAACGCGGCGACCGACTTTGGAGAGTACACGGTGGACAGGATGCTTCTGAAGAAGAGCGTCCTGACCCCGAAAGGCCCGATCTATTCCAATGTGAGGGAACGCGTCCTAGGACCGACGAGATGACGAGCGAGCGGCACGCGTCCGGCCCCCCGCCGATATCGACTTGTCAAGCAGCTCAACGAGGTCGAGCACCTGCACGCCTTTCTTCCCCTGCTGGCATTCTCGAAGGCTCTGGACGCACCACGGACAGGCCGTGACCAGGACCTCAGCGGCAACGGCCTTTGCCGCCGCAATACGCTCCTCTGCAATTGCGTTCGACAGTTCTGGGAACGCACTCCTCACCCCGGAGCCGGAACCGCAGCAGTCGCTGCTCGCTCTTGAGCGACTCATCTCGACCGATCGCGCTACGGCTGAGAGGAGTTCCCTCGGCTCATCGTAGACACCCTGCTCCCTGCCGAGGTCGCACGGATCATGATAGGTGACGATCCCAATTCCCTCGACGGGGGACAGCAGGGAACGATCCAAATGCTCGTGTAGGAACTGGGAGATGTGCTGGATCTTGATGCCTTTCTTCTTCGAGAGATCGGCGAAGTGGTTCAAGGCTGATGAGCACCCGGGACATGAGGTGACCACGAGTTTGGCGCCAGTATTCTCGAAATCCTTGAAACACGCCTCGGCCTTTTCCTTCGCCAGGTCTTCGTGCCCGAGCTTGCGAACGGTCGAACCACAACACCTCTCTGCTTGGCCGAGGTAGGCTGGCTCGACCCCACACGCCCTGATGAGCCTGATCGCCGACTTGGCCAGCTCTGGAAAGAGAATGGAGGTCGAACAGCCCGCGAAGTACAGCACATCGCCTTTGGCCCGAAGACCTAGCCCATCTGCCCACTTTCCCTTCTGCTTCCTCGGGACCTGCCAGGGATTCTCATAGTTACGAACGCTTGTCAGGAGTTGGTGATGCTCCTCGAGCTCCAGCTTCTTGGCTTTGACTGCCGCATTCCGAGCGCTTATCACGCCTCTTCGGGTGTCTATCTTCGCAGGACAGACCTCCTTGCAAGCGCCACACGATGTGCAGAGAAAGAGGCCGGCATCGATCGCAACATCGAGCTTGCCGGTCGAACCTGCGAGATACACCCCTTGACCACCCATGTGCCCTGATGTGCCGAAGACGGGACCCAATACGTCGTATGTTGGGCAGTGAAGCAGGCACATCCCACACCCGATGCAATACTGAGCCTCCTTGTCGGCAGCATACAGACGCCCGTCGTCAACAAAGACTATGACGACCTCCTTCGGTCCATGCATGCCCTTGTAGACCTGCTTCTCGATGTCCGACGTATAGCTGGGCCCCGTGATGACGTTCACGTAGGAACTGATTATCTTGCCTGTGGAGAGGTATGTCTGGAGCTTCGTGACGTTCACAGCGTCATCCAGCGTCGGGACGACTTTCTCCGGGGTGGTTATGACAATGTGCTTGTCAGGGAGCATAGCGCACTTCGCCGCGTTGCCTTCGTTGTGAACGATCACGACTGCCCCTTCTTGGGCCGTGACGGCGTTCGCCCCGGTGATCCCCACCTTCGCCCGGCTCATGTAAGAGGCGATCTCGCCGCGCATGATCTCCGTCAGCTCCATCGGATCTTCAGAGACCTCATGGCCGAAGTGCTTCGCGAACAGAACGCTGATCTCCTTCCTGGTCAAGTGGCACGCCGGACCTGTTGGATGGGCTGCTGCGCAACCCGCGAGTTGGATTATCCTATCGCCGAGATCGGTCTCTATGACCTTGATATTCTTCGATTCCAGGTGGGCGGCGAGGTGAATCTCCTTGGTCACGTTCGACTTGGACTTGACAACGAGATCATAGCCCCGCAACTCATGCTCGATCTGCTTCACGGCTGCCTCTGCAGTCTTGGCGATGATCACCCTGAAACCGTTCTCGCGGAGCGTGGATACAGCTTGCAAGAACATCTTCTCGTTCCCGACGGAAGCCTCCTTCATGCTCCGCAGGCGCTCCTTCCGCTGATCCAGATCCTGTATCCTTGCCGCGTTTTCCTTCTGCCTCGTGCGGATGGTGCTGAAGGATTTCCTCATCCCATCAAGCGAAGAGCGCTCATCGACCGCCTTGCGCACCCGAGACCTCACCGTTGAATCAATCATCGTGCCTCGACCGCCGGAGGATAAACGGGATCCTCACGGTTGCATCGATTGGAGCTTGTCCCATTCGAGGACATGAGGTATGCCCGCCTTCTTCAGTATCTTGCTCAACCGTTCAGTGATCCTGATAGTCTCCGCAGTCTTCGAATCGGCCCTGATATAGAACTGCTTCTTGTCGCTGGTCACGGGGAAGACGAGCTTCATCCTTCCGCGCCGGTTGTAACCCTCCGGTTTCCTGTTCTTCTCGATATCCATCATGTTGAGCTTCATGAACATCTGGAGGATATCGTCCTCATCGGGCATCTGGTCCGTTTCCTCGAGGAAAACCGTCAGCAGCTCACTGAACACGGGCTGCAGATCCTTGTATTTGAATTTCTCCTTGAAAATCAAGTGGCCCGTCTCTGCTT
>JBGOXV010000213.1:0-2826 GCA_041479325.1 Thermoplasmata archaeon | reverse complement strand
CCAAAGATTCAAGGTCTTCAATAATTCCCTTGTAACCGTTCACCACGAAGGCTAGATTAGGGCGGGTCCAGGGAGTCCTCGTCGGTATGCAACGACGGATTCGAGAAGGAACTGGAAAGGATTCCTTCCCTGAAGGATGCAGGATCTTTCGGCGGTCAACAGCCGGGCGGTAAGGAGTTCTCCGTCGTCGGATTGATTGCCGAAGCAGATTTCCCGCCACTGGACGGCAGGACATCCTCCCCTCTCCGCGGAGTTGTTGGTTGGCTCAACCCCTTCGTATTCGAGAAAGGTGAACAGTCCATGCCAGTGCTTCAGCAAGCTCTTTGCCGCCTTGGCCACATCAGGGTCGGAACTGTTGCGATACTGCTGGAGGCACTTGCTCATCCGACTTCGTATGGGGACCGATTTCAGGATATGGGTCTGCCTGTCCAAATCTCCGTCCTTGAATGCATGCCACACGGCGAACATTCGGCCTGTCTCGGAAAGCATCCATTTGGAGAATCTCACGGCATCATACCAAGTTGCTTTCTAATAGGTACTAATAAGGTGTTGCATTCTGATGGGTACTATGCTCGCGTTCCGCATAAGTAGGGCATGCTTGCAAGCAATTAGGCGATCCTAACCTTGTGATATTTCGAGACTTGTACGAGGCCGGTTTTTGTGGTAAGGAAGGGGGACCTTTTTGAGGAGGGTCTCCATGGAGGACAAAGACGGAGATATTCGGATTTCCAATACGGGGTTTCTCCCGATCGTGTCGGCTTATGCGGCAAGGATCGGTCTGGTGGAAGAGATAGACCGGCTTCTTCACTGTCAGATGGAAGTCAGTCCTGGCAGGGTGGTGCTCGCCCTGATCCTGGATGCGCTGTCGGGGAGGAGTGCGTTGTTTCGGCTGGAGCAGTTCTTCAAGGACAAGGATGTCGAGCACCTGCTGGGCGAAGACATCCCGGCCTCCAAGCTCAACGATGACACGCTGGGCCGTGTGCTGGATAGGCTGTCGGATGCAGGGACCAATACCGTGCTCGGGAGCGTGGCGATGAGGGTCATGAAGAGCTTTGAGCTGGACCTCTCCCACGTGCACCACGATACCACCAGCCACACGGTATATGGCGACTACTTGCTCTACGAGTGGGAAGGCCATGACCAGCCCTTTGTGATCACACACGGGTTCAGCAAAGACCACCGACCGGACCTCAAGCAACTGGTGCACAGCCTGCTGTGCGTGGATCACGGCATCCCGATCTATTCCAAAATGCTCGACGGGAACGAGTCCGACAAAAACATCAACCGTAACCTCATTCCCGAGATGGTCAAGCGCATGCGCACCCTCGGACGTCGAGACTTCATCTATGTCGCAGACTCCGCCCTGATCACCCGGGACAATCTGGCGCTGATCGACGACTGGGACAACGGATTTTCCTTCGTCTCGCGCCTTCCCATGACGTACAACGAGTGTCGCCATGCCATCGAGCAAGCTGTGGACGCACAGACGTGGGAACAGATCGGGGTCATTTCCGACGAGCCACAGACCAAAAATCGCAAACCCGCCTCGTACCGGGCGTTCGAGAGCGCAGTAACCCTCTACGGGACCACCTACCGGGCACTCGTCGTCCACTCTGATGCATATGATGAGCGCCGGCAGAAAAGGGTGGGCAAACAGATCGCCAAGGAACTGGAAGAGCTTAGCAAACTCAAGAAGAGCCTGGAAAAGATCGACTATGCCTGTCTTCCCGACGCACAGGCTGCGGCCGGGCGCATGAGTCCCTCGATCCTCCACGAGTTGGTGGTGGAGATCGAGCCCAGACCTCAGTATGGCAAGGGACGGCCAAAGGCCGACGGGACCCGGACGCTCAAGGCGATGAGATATGGCTTGAAGATCTCACCACGACTGAATGAACAGGCGGTCAACCGGCTTCGGGAGGAAGCAGGCTGTTTCGTTCTGATCAGCAACACCCCGGCTCAAGGGGCCGGCTCCATCTCGGCCCGTGAGCTGCTCACCATCTACAAGGACCAGCACACCGTGGAGAACAACTTTGCCTTTCTCAAGGACCCGGTCTTTGTCAACGCCTTGTTTCTCAAATCTCCTCGACGTATCGAAGCCCTGGGGCTCGTACTCATCCTCGCACTGTTGATCTGGAGACTCATGGAACGGACCATGCGGGCCAACCTCGCTGCCACCAAATCCAAGGTCACTGGTTGGGAGAAGAGGCAAACCTCCCGTCCCACATCCCTGATGATGACCACCAAGTTCATCGGGGTATTTATCCTCGTCTCCTCGCTTGGGCGACGACTCGCACGACCCTTGGAGGATATCGAACTCCGATACCTCAAACTGCTCGAACTGACACCGGATAGCCTCGTCACCCCCTATCCCCGTCGGGGCCGCACTAGGAAACGTCAATGAAAAATGCTTCAAAACCATCCGAACTTATGCGGAATGTGAGCTGTGGCAACGCCGATGACCAGCGGCGTCAGTATCTTCCCCACCATGTCCCCGATTATCTGGCACTTTTGCCAGCGGTCCGAGAGTGCTGATTCTTTCGGCGCCTTCATGGGATGTGATTCCTTCTCTTCATTTATAGGGCATCTTCCCGGTCATCAGGCCATGTGAAGGGCTCCAGGTCCGTGTTACTTCCAATAGGTGCCGGCCTCGTTGAAACAAGCGGAATAGCTCTCACCCCGAATTATGCGACGGTCTTGCGATCTCTGGCGTCTTGGTGCCAGTGAGGGGTCCAGGGATGGTTCACTGGTCTCCGAAAAGGCCCCCGCATGGTCTCTCACAAGGCCCGAGCGAGGCAACGCCCTTGTCATGTTGCTGAAAATCCTATT
>JBGOXV010000212.1:0-2828 GCA_041479325.1 Thermoplasmata archaeon | reverse complement strand
GGAGAAGGGAAGTTCTGCACGAACTCTGCGTTGACCCATGTCTTCATTCCCCTTTGGGCTGTGGTTGCATCACGCTCAGGTGTATAAAGCGATTGCTGGCTCCTATGGATATTCTCATCCTCCTAACGCAACCTTGGGGGGATCTTACGGTTTGCCTTCCGTGCCGTACAAGTTGGACTACCTCGCTCGGTTTGGAGTGCAGACGGACTCTTGCTCCTCCGTAATTGCCCGTATTTCGAGTTTCTCGAGTCGAAGGAGGGTGTCAACGGGAGGCATGGCTACGGTTGCTCCAGTATTGACGAAGTACCAGGATTTTCAGAAAACCGTGAAGCATCAGTAGACCAAGGCTACCGGGGTTGAACTTTCTGAAGCCAAGGAGGTAGTCCCTGAGAAGCATCACGACGGGCGGAGGTTCATATCCATCAGAATGCAAACCAAAGGGAAATGGCTCCGTGCTCGGCATTGCGGCAAGACTCATTGTACTGCCCGCATTCATATAGGTTTAACGCCCTGAGAATACACATTGGGCAAGCGCTTAAATACGAATCTCGCAGTAATACGAGTAGAGCCAGCAGAAAGGAGGTGTCTTGAAGCGATGGCAACCAACGACAACTATTTGGGTTACATGAACGCAGATCTGAAGCGCTACCTTGGTGAATGGGTTGCCATCTGCAACGGCAAGGTGATTTCACACGATCCGAGCTTCAAGAAAGTCTACGTTGAGGCAAAGAAGCAGTGCCCAACCAAGAGGCCTCTTCTGACCAGAGTGCCCGATCAGGACACGATGATTTTCTAACGGACCGGCTCGCATGAACTTCAAGTACAAGTCATTACCGCGGAAGGATGGCCCCCCGCGAAGGACGCCTACCATTCCCGTGACATTCATCGGCCCCGAGGACTCGATTGACATCATGGCGATCTTAGACTCCGGAGCAGACATCTCGGTCCTTCCCATGGAGGTGGGTGAACAACTGGGTCTTGATCTAGCAAAGAACAGGAGTCCTTGCAGCGGGATTGGAGGCGAGGTGGACACCTCCGAGAATCATGTTCGAGTCAGAATCTCTCAGGGACATGAGAACTACGCCTTTGACATCCCTGTCAAGGTCGTGCTCGATCCGAAAGCCAGCATACCCGTTCTCATCGGCAGAGATGGGTTCTTAGAGAAGTTTGAGATCACCTTCGACGAGAAGAGGGAGAGGATTTCACTCAAGAGGAATGCCCGCTGACGGTTGGCTTCCAATCTTCAACAATCCGGCATGTTATCAGCATGCAGACCTATCCACGGTGCATTCGGCCGCAGCGTCAAGTTTGATGAGCAATTTACTTACATATGGTGTCAACTTCTACTGGACACCTTTATATAGTCTCAGGAGCTTCTCATTATCGTGGAGCAGACAGAACAAGTCCTAGCCATCTTCAACCCTTGGTGGGAGTCTCGATTCAGAGCTGAAGGCATCAGGAGAGAACGCTACCTCGATCAGGTCAAGCGGAAGGAGCGAACAAGAGACATCGTCCTCATCACGGGAATGCGAAGGGTCGGGAAGACCACGCTCGTTCGCCAGTACATCGAGGATCTCATCGCTCGAGGGCGCGATCCTGGACTGATACTCTACTTCTCCATGGATCATCCGTCGCTCGTCAGGGAATCAATCCTGGACGTCCTTGACAGCTATAGGCGGATCCGTGGCCTCAAGCACGACGCTCGATTCACTGCAATCATCGACGAGGTGCATCGGAGGGAAGGTTTCGAGCAGGAGCTCAAGACAGTATACGATCTCGGCTACGTGAAGGTCTTCGCCACTGGATCATCGTCCTTGTTCATGATTGAGAAAGGTTCCTTCCTGACGGGCAGGCAGACATTCATGGAGGTCTTTCCCTTCAGTTTTGCAGAGTACTTGGAATTGAAGCGGATCAAAACGAAGGCAAGCGACTCACACTTGATGGTTAAGCACGCCGAGAACTACGTCCAGACTGGGGGCCTTCCAGAGTATCTGAAGACCGGCGATCCTGGTTACCTGACCACGCTCATAGATTCGATACTGTACAAGGACATCGCCGCTCGACGCGGCGTCAGGAACATGCAAGCCGTCAAGGAGCTTCTCCTGATCGTGACGCAGAGCTGCGGCTCGAAGCTGTCTCCCAGGAGGATCGGCAGGATCCTACAGATATCGCACGAGACTGTCCGCGAGCAACTCTCAGCCTTCGAAGAAGCGAACCTGATCCACACCGTCCGGCTGAAGGGAAAGGTGTCTGAGTCAATCGTAGCCCCCAGGAAGGTATACTTGGGTGACACCGGCATAGTCCATGTCCTTAGCCCGACAGTCAACATGGGATGCCTCGTCGAGAATTGCGTGTTCAATGTGCTTCGAAGTCGTGGTGGTAGACCGTCATACGGTCTCGTCCGCGGGAAGGAGATCGACTTCATCCTGCCAGATTCGTGCTACGAGGTCAAGTATTCGGACAGGGTGAATTCGGAGGACCTCGTCCATCTCAAGGATGCGAAGGTGAAACGCAGGACCGTCATCACCAGGAGCCAGACAGGGCGAATGGAGGGAGTGGAGTTGGTCCCACTATGGCGATTCCTGCTTGAGGACGAAGGACAATTCCCGGCTCGCTGAGATGCTCCATCAGGGTTTGATGGCATCACCCCATAGACCTCGGGTCGGCACGGCCCCGCGAAAGCATTGAACTAGGCGCTGGTCCTTTCCTACTCGGGGCTAGTCATGGATACCGAGAAGCTTTCGCGAAGAGCGAGCATAACCACTGATATGTTCAATTACTCTTTCCAGCTTGACCTGGAGACCAAGCTCAGACTCTTCGCTAATCAG
>JBGOXV010000211.1:0-2844 GCA_041479325.1 Thermoplasmata archaeon | reverse complement strand
TTGAACCTGCGGGCACAATCGTTCATCCCGTCGACCATCTGCTCGATGAAGTCGATTGGATGGCCACGCGTGATGCCAATGGCCGTGACGAGCCCGAGTGGAGAACCACCCATGGCGGCGATGTCGCTCAAGTTGACCGCAATTATAGACCAGCCGATGTCGTATGGACCCATCCCCTTCGGCATGTGTGCCTTCGTCACCATCATGTCCGTCGTGACGAGGAGATACCTGTCCCCGAGGTCGATTGCAGCGCAATCGTCGCCGGGGCCGACCGAGGCATCGCTCTTGATGATGCTCTCGATGATCCGGATGGTCTCTCGCTCGCCCAGTGTGCCAAGAGTCTTCATGTTCCGCTCCTAAAGTCGAACACTCGTTGGCGTTATTAAGCCTTTTCAGCTCCACGCCCGAGAAAGCGGGCCCAACGTGACACACCTTAACGTACTAATATCGGAAGCCCTATTCCACGCCGGTATCCGATGAGAATCGAAGTGCCATATGCGTCCGGGGTGGAGACAGTTGAGGTTCCAGACAAGAACCTAGGGGAGATCATTTATCCCAAGGACATCCACACGCCAGACAAGACGTCCATAGTGCTCAAAGCCATCGATAGACCCATCAAGTCCAAACCCTTCCGCGAGTTCATCGAGGGCGGACAAGAGATCCTCGTAATCGTGAACGACGCAACTCGGCCCACTCCCTCGGGAAAGATAATAGGCGTCCTGCACGAGCACCTGCAGGGGAGAAACGTCAAGTACCTTGTGGCGACGGGGATGCACAGGGCACCAACGCCCGAGGAGTACAAGTTCATATTCGGCGACATCTACGAGAGCATCAAGGCGAACGTTTACGCGCATGATGCCAAGAACAGCCCGACCGTGACCCTTGGGACTTCGAAGAACGGCACGGTGCTGAAGCTCAACAAAATGGTCGACGACGCCGATCGGATAATCGTGATCAGCAGCGTCGAGCCCCACTACTTCGCAGGCTACACGGGTGGCAGGAAGTCCTTCCTGCCCGGAGTGTCGGCCTACGAAACGATAGAGCAGAATCACAAGCTCGCGCTGAGCATAGACGCCCAGGCCCTCCGCATGGAAGGCAACCCGGTCAACGAGGACATGGAGGACGCGATGAGGGGGTTGAGCAACAAGCACATCTTCTCCATCATGGTCGTGCTCAACATGCACCACGGGACTTGTGCTTGCTTTGCTGGAGACCTCCGCGAATCCTTCAGACGCGCGACCAAGAAGGCGGACGACGTTTTCGTGGTCAACATCCGAAGGAAGGCGGAGATCGTGGTTGCGGTCACGGCATTCCCGTACGATATCGACCTCTATCAATCTCAGAAGGCTCTCGACAACGCCAAGTACGCGGTCAAGGACGGCGGCGCGATCATCCTCGTCAGCGCGTGCAGGGACGGGGTTGGTCCCCCCACATTCCTGAACCTCCTAGCCAGCGCAGCGACCCCGACCGATGTCCTGGAGAAGATACGCCACGGATACAAACTCGGATACCACAAGGCGGCCAAGATGGCGGAGATCGGACTGAAGTGCAGGATGATGGCCGTGACGAAGCTCCCACCCGACATCTCGAGGAAGGCGCATTTGGAGCCCATGAAGGATATTCAGGAAGCCGTGGACACCGCGATCCGACAGCTCGGAGAGAGTGCGAAGGTCACTTTTATTATGGACGCTGTGATTACTGTGCCACGGGTCCAGGGACCGCTGTGAAACACGGGGACCCCACAGGCAATTGATGCTATGCCGAGGAAGAGGTACATCAACGCTGAGCGGGCAAAGAAGCTCGAGAAGGAGATGCTCACCTGCACATTCTGCGGCTTCTGCAAGAGCGTATGCCCGTACTTCGAGGACAATCAGTGGGACCCTTCGGTGGCCAGAGGCAAGGTCATACTAGCCTACGGTTTGGCCAGGAAGGAGATCCCCGCCGACGAATCGGTCGTCGAAAGGCTATACCAATGCACGACTTGCAAGGACTGCGAGAGGCGGTGCCCGTCGAACATCAGGGTGGTCGACATCGTGGAGGCGACACGCGCGGACCTCGTCGAGGCAGGTCTCGCATTGCCTGCGCACAAGAAGATCATCGAGAACATCCGAAAGACCAAAAATCCCTATGGGGAGACCATCGACGTCGACTTCGGAGTGCCCCTGAAGAAGGCAGAGGTGGGATACTTCATCGGTTGCACGGCGAGGTACAGGCAGAACGACATCGCCAAGCATGCGATTTCGATTCTGAGAAAGCTCAACGTCGACTTCACTCTGGTCGATGAGGTCTGCTGCGGCAGCACTCTTCAGCGAATAGGGGCCAAGGAGAAGGACGTCAAGAGGCTGATGGAAGCCAATGTGAAGGCTGTCAAGAAACTGGGGATCAAGAAGTTGATTTTCACATGCGCAGGCTGCCTGCGAATGTTCAAGGAAGAGTATCCAAAACACGTGGAAGTGGGCTTCGAGACAGAGCATCTGGTACAGTTCCTGGCGAAGCAGAACCTTAAGCTCAAGCCTTTCCCCAAGAGGATCACATACCATGATCCGTGCCACCTGGGTCGACACCTGAATATCTACGATGAGCCGCGAAAGGTCATATCGATGATACCAGACGTGAAATACGTCGAACTCACGGAGAGCAAGGAGTCTGCCAGATGCTGTGGCGGTGGAGGAGGAGTCAGGGCTGCAGACCCCAAGGCCGCCCAGAGGATCGCGTCCAGGCGTGTCAGGGCGGCTTCGGAGGTGGCGGACCTCATCGTGACCGCGTGCCCGTTCTGCGTCAGCAACCTGCAGCTCGGAAAGGAGATCATCAAGGTGGACGTGGAGATAAAGGACATTGCGGAGC
>JBGOXV010000210.1:0-2877 GCA_041479325.1 Thermoplasmata archaeon | reverse complement strand
TCGAGATCGGACACCTCGCCACCCATTGAGCGCAGCAAATCGAGTTTGGAGGATGCGGCAGCCATGATTCTTTGGCATTCGGCCTCGCCGATGTTCTCAATCGAGTGAGTCACTTCCCTGAGAAGATCATTGGCCTTTTCGAACTCGTATGCCGCGACGTATTGCCTTGCCTGGGTAATCATCTCGGGCACTTCTGGAAGCCCCTCCCCGGAGTACCCTTTGACGAACTGATCTATGTTCTGGAGCCTGTCGCTCATCAGTCTGGTCATCGCGGCGTCAGCGGCTTCCTTGCTGGACTTGGCGAGGCTCACGCAATCGGTCAGGTTCTCGCTTCTGACGCATTCGGCCGCTTTCTGGAGCACACCTTCCGCTTCCGTAACATCGGCCCCGATCTGTTTGCCTATCCTGATGGACCTGTCAGAGAGGTCCATCGCGGCCATCGCCCCGTCGTGGGCGATCTTCTTCAGGTTGGCAACGCCCCTCTGGGCGACCTCGACGGTCTTCGCATAATCCTGTGCCTCGAAAGACTTCCGCGCCTCTGTAAGGAGGTTCTTTATCTGCCCAGGGTCCCCGCCAAGATCCGCGGCGGACTTCACAGCCTTGGACAGCTCGACTATGTTGTCCCTGGCCTTGTAGAACATGTCCAGCGACTTGTCGACCTCCTTCCTGCTCTGTTCAGCATAGTCGATGGCCTCTTCGTACTTCTTCAGCTTGACGTGGTCTCTCGCCGTGTTCAGCAACATCACGGCCTTGGTCATGTCCACGCCCACTTTCTTGGCTAGGACGAACCTGTCGCGGGCCTTCTGAATGACCTCGAGCACGGCGTCAAATTGGGCTTGATTCGCCTTCTCGTACGCGGCGTTGAGCGCGTGCAACGCTTCGATGTATTTCTTCTCCTTCATTGCGCTCTGCGCCTGTTCGAGGAGCTGCTGGGGGATTGAGACGTCCTCCTTCGCGCCCTTCATCTTCTTGATGCTCTCTCTGGTCTCCCTCAGGAGTCCCTGGAATCGCGAGGTTAAGGAAGTCTCCCCATCCGCTTCCGCCTTCTTGGCGTAGGACAATGACTCCTTGAATTTGAGTGCGGCCAGGGCGGTTCTGGCATGTTCGACATGGGAATTCACCCTGGACATGTCAGCATTCAGCTCTTCGCCGGCTGAAACGAGCTCTTCCGCGCGTGAAATGGATGCACTGATTTCGGACTTGAGGTCATCGCCCGCCCCTTCGAGGACCTCCTTGATCTGCGATAGGCAGGCCTCATATTCCTGATTCTCAAGGGATGATTTCGCCCTCGAGAGCTGATCGTCGAAAATGGATACGTCGTCGCCAATCTCCTTGGCCTGCATGATTATGTCCTGAGCTTGTGAGAACAGTTGGGAGAAGAGCTCGTGGAATGTCCTCTCGGCCAGGTCATAGGCGTTCTTGGCCAACTTCATCGCGCCCTCAAGGTCGTTGGCCACGACGCGCTCCTTGCTCCTCTCTAGGATATCGAGCGAATTCTTCGCTTCCCCACCTGAACCTTGGATCAATGTTATTAGGGAGTCGACGGAATCCCCGACCTCGCCTATCTTCTGAATGAATGCGGTCGTCCCGGCTTCCTTGGACTTTCTGATCTGCCCGAGCGCGGACTGATAATCTTTTGAAGCCATTGCAGACTCGTAGTCGAGCCTGGGTTTCTCGATCCCCGAGAGGTCCACGTCGTTCTCATTGCACATCTTCAGGAACTGTTGGAGAGCCTCATTCTCCTTCTCTGCGAGTTCCCTGTACTTAGTGGTCTCCTTGGCCTTCTCTTCGAGCTGCTTTGCCATTTGGAGGCTCTTGAGGTAGTTTCCGGACAAGGTCCACTGCTCCGCGAGTCAGTAACGTACAGAATCACATAACGTGACTGACCGTATTCTCGCGTGTTATCATTTTTCTGGGCCCTGATATACTTATCGATATCTCTATCAGAAACGACGATTCGTTGTCCCGGCTCAACCTGGGTCAGGCTGGCTCCCTAAGCCTGGACAATGCGTCCTCGACGAGTTTGTTCACTATCTTGCTCTGGTCTTTGAGGCGTGTCTGGGCCCCCCGGACGAAATCGGGGTCCGCGATGTCCCTCAGGTTGATTTCGACATTGGCCGATGCTCCGTTGAATCCAGCCTCTGCCAGTAACACGGCGACGACGGTGTCTGATGATGCGCTCCTTGTCTGGAGACCGGCCACGATGAACGACTGTTCTAGGACTGCACAGCATCCTGCGGCGGTCTGTGCTGGGACCTCGGCCGCCCGCTTCAGCGTTGCCTGGAACTCATCTCGGTTCTCGGCGGTATCACTCGCTCTCCTTCTCCTCGACGCCTCGACGAGGTCGTCGTAGGCTTGGGCGTCTTCCTTTGCTAGCAGAAGGAGGTCATCTCGCCTCCTGACCAGGGCGGTCTTCAGTTCTTTGATCTCCTGCCAGTGGTTCATGTGTCTCTTGCTTCGAGCCGTCACCTCGCAGACCATGATCAATAGCGAAGCTGACATGGCTCCGGCCGCAGCGGATGCGGTCCCGCCGCCCGGCGAAGGCTGGTCACTCGACAACTCGAGGCAGAACGATCTGAGCGCATCGACGTCCTTCAGTCCCAAATTCTCCTCTCCAGTACCTGGTTGCTTGTAAAGCTCGGGACCTTGAGCAGCCCCTTTGCGACATCACAGAGCGCGTCGAGCGGTACAAGGCCGATTACCTCGCTCTCCAGTATCTCGACCCCTCGCTCCTCTGCCTCCCTCCTGATGGCCTCGAACACCGTCGGGATCCCAGTCACGGTGTAGTCTGTCAGATTCATCGAGACCTGAACCACTCCTTTCGCCGCCAGCATGAGCCCCAAGGCCTTGACCTTCGGGAGGCCCCCGCTGCTCGTC
>JBGOXV010000209.1:0-2883 GCA_041479325.1 Thermoplasmata archaeon | reverse complement strand
CCGAGGTCCGGAAATGCCCTCAGTGCGGCTCCACGGTGACTCCAATCGGAGAGGAGAGGTGCGTTTCGTGCGGCTGGAACTTCGGGACGAATCAGCCGGTTCCGCCGAACGAGGAGCGGGAACCCGCGGACTGTGAGCATCCAGCGGAGGCGGAGCTCCACACAGTAAGGTCTTTCAACGTGGATCTCGCGGTAATATTCATGCTCCTGGCTGGAGGGCTAGGGGTCATACACGCGCTCTTGGCCGCACTGCCTGGGACCAGCAACGAGATACTCTCGAAATACGAAAGCATCATCCCGATGGGGAGTTTCTTGGACGGTGTTCTCCAGGATCATATCGCCGTATCAATACTCATGTTCGTATTCGGTGCCCTGGCCATCGCCCTGAGCATGACGGCGCTCAGGAGGAGCAACTATGCCGGTGCCGTTGCCGGAGCAGTCTTCGGGATCATGTCGATTGGCTTCCTCTTCGGCGCATTCTTCGGACTGATGGCGCTCATCCTGTTGTTGATCTCCAAGAGGGAATTCCTACTGGAATGCGTGTGATGTCCAGAGGCTCGAGCAGCGTCATCGTCAGTGCATTCAGATGAAGACGGCGAATCGGCGCGTCCTCGGTATTCTGGGTCAGTTATCGAGAATGCAGCTCGTCGGAGCGACAATGATATATACGCCGTTAATCCGTGGATATCATGGAAATGCCTGAATGTGCCCCTCCCCCGAGAAGGCACTATCGGCCAAACCTCATTGAGGGATTCTTGTATGTCGAGAAGAAGCTACAGCGTTGGAATAATCGCGGTATTTGTCTTGTGCGCGTTGATATTGACAGGCCTGTCCGGCATGTTCGCCCCGGTGCCGAACAAGACCAGAACTGCCTCGAACGATGGCTGGATCGAAGGTTATGTCTCGAACGGAACGGGACCGATAGACCACGCGTACATGCTGTACTTCATGTCGTCTGGCTCTGGCGGCGGGCCCATTGCATCGACTTGGACTGATGTCACTGGCCATTACAACCTGACGGTCCTCGGCGGGATAGCATATACAGTCATCGCGTTCAACGGCAGTTACTACACGGCGGGAGGCGGTGCCGCGCCAGCGGCGGGACAGTCGGTTTGGCTGAACCTGACCATGAGTCCCATCGCACCTTTGGTCGCGGATGTCGTCCTCACAGGCTTCGTGCTTGATGGCACGGGCAACCCCGTTCCTGGGGGGAACGTGGCTGGATACACCAACGACCCGATCACCATGGGCCAGGGAGCCCCTATGTACGGGAACATGACCACTGCGGACCCGGTGACGGGTAGATACACCGTGAACGTCATTCCGGGCACAATCGGTGGAGGAGTCGCGGCCTTGGACTTCCCTGGGTACCCATTCATTGACAACACGACCCAGAACCCCTTCGTGTCCGGCCAGACCTATTGGATCAACATAACACTCTCGATCCCGCCGTCAACGGATGACGCTGTCGTGTCCGGCCACGTGTGGGACAACACCACTAGCGCCCCTCTGGCGGATGTCGTGGTCACAATAGAATCATACAACTCCTGGAACGGCAACAGAGGCTACTCAAACCTCACCTTAACGAACGCATCTGGCTATTACGAAATGAACGTGACCAACGGAAGCGCCAGGATGTCGTTCTCGAAGCTCCATTACAACATGTACCAGGTTGAGGGTCTCCCGATAAGCCCGGGGAACCACTTGACAATCAATGCGACGCTCACGGCGACTGATGCCACTGTGAGAGGGAACGTCACAGACCACATGACCGGCTTGCCATTGGCCAACGTCACGGTGTACACTCATGATAGCACCAACCACTTCACGGTTGCCACGACCAATTCATTGGGCGAGTACACACTGGAGGTCGTCGCTGGCCCTTCGCAGACGATCGGGGCACAGCGCAACGGATACGGTAACAACAATTCAATAATCTCGATCCTTCCCGGGCAGCTGCTATGGAAGGACATCGGGCTCTGGCCGTTGAACGCCTGGACGACAGGCGCTGTCACTGACCTCGTCAGCGGCGCGCCAGTCGCCAATACCAGCGTGCAGTTCCATTCGACATCGTTCGATCGCTCTGCGCAGACAAACGCTTCCGGCGAATACAACATCACGCTGATGTCGGGGGACTATTCTGTCCAGGTATACGCGTACAACTACAGCTCCTACTCAGCTACGGCGCACATGGCTCCTGGCGGAAACGTCTACGACATCGAACTGATGCCCCAGAACCCGCCCCTCACAACGAGGCTGTACGGCTGGGTCAACGACAGCGGCTCTGGGCTCGGAATATTCCATGCCGATGTTCAGGCAGGCCTTGCCGCACCATACCAGGGACAGAGGATGTCGAACTCCACCAACAGCACCGGGTACTACGAGATGTGGATCCCGCCAGTAATGATGCAGTACACCGTGACCGCACAGAACCATGTTCACGCTGAAGGGTTCGTTGACGCGACGGGACTGACCGTCGTGAGGCTAGATGTCGTCCTGGGTCCCGACCTGTGGGGTCCGAATGTCACCTATAGCCAGTCCCCGAGGGAGAACGTCAGCTGGACCAACCCGTCGTGGATCAATGTGACCGTCCAAGAGAAGGATCCCCAGCAGCTCGTCTTGGCGCAGTTCATGTTCGTGAATGCGTCGAGCGGGACCTCCGACTACGCGCTCGTCCAGATGCTCTACGACACCTTCGACCCGCTGAATATGGCGACAAACAACCTGCCGTTCACGAAGATTGGAAACACCTACACCATATCCTATCCGTGGACGGCGATGGCAAACGGCGGCTGGTTGAGGAACGGGTCGGCACAGCAGTACTTCGGCTCCTTTGAGATGCAGATGGGGCCGAACGTCTACCAGGGCTTGAGAGGACTGTACT
>JBGOXV010000208.1:0-2906 GCA_041479325.1 Thermoplasmata archaeon | reverse complement strand
GGGGTTCCGTGCTCGAACTGGGTGATCCTGCTGGCTGGCACGCCGCCCATGTACTCCCTTCGGCAATAGGCCTGCCCTTTGATCTCCCTGTACATGCTTCCGGGTTTGCGGGACATTGATGAGCACCAGATGCGAATTATCGTCTCAGTTTCGTGGGGATAAAGGTGGCCGTATATAAACCTCTCTGAGTGCCACCCTCGTCGACTGTAGCTACTGGATGCTATCGTTCAGCGCCGCCAAGCATTATCTACGCTCTCCCTCATTCGTGCTCCGTATGGGAAGACGGCATCTGGGCAAAGGGGACGCCAAGGAGATTGCCAGGGAGCGGATCGAGCGGCTGTTCGAGCTCGCAGGGCAGGAAGCTTCAGCGGACAAGCAGCCGAACGCCCAGAGATACGTCTCGCTCGCGCTGAAGATCGGGCAAAGGCACAAGGTCCGCACCGGTCACAAGAGGACCTATTGCCCCGAATGCCACTCATTCTTCATTCCGCCTAAGAACGTAAGAGTGAGGATGTCCAGAGGGAAGATCTCAATGACATGCCTAGCATGCGGCAACGTGCTCCGCATTCCAATGAGATCTGACAAAGGTTGAGAGAATGGAGAAGAAGAGGATCATCGAGCTCAGAGGAAAAGCACAACAGCTTCGCCCCACCGTGCAAGTAGGCAAGGAGGGTATGACTCCGGCGATCATCGACGAGCTCTCCCAGCAGTTGAAGAAGAACAAGCTGGTAAAGGTGAAGCTGCTGTCTTCGTTCGAGGCTGACCGCCACGAGAGCGCGGAGAGGCTCGCCATTGTGTCATCCTCCGTACTCGTCGAGGTCCGTGGCAAGACCGTGGTCCTGGCCAGGGACTGAGCGGCCAGGGGACGAATGGCCAGACTATAAATATCGACTACATTATTGGCAAAACGAGAGTGGCTGGGTTGTTGGACGCCAAGTTCATACGGGATAACGAGGGGCTCGTACGACAGGCGCTGATGAACAGGGGCTACGAGCTCAAGGTCCTCGAAGACTTCCTCCGACTGGATGGACAATGGAGAGCTTTGATCGAAGAGGGCAACGCGCTCAGGAAGAAGAGGAACGAGGTCTCCGAGGAGATGCCCAAGCTGGGAAAAGACGAGAAGCAATCGAAGATACTCGAGATGAAGGGGATCGCTGAGCGCATCAAGGTCATCGAAGGGCAGGTGAAGAAGGTCGAAGTCGACCGAGACGAGGTCCTTCTCAACATGCCGAACATCCCGGACCCGAGCGTGCCCGTCGGAACGAGCCCCGATGACAACACGATAGTCAAGACCTGGGGAATTACGAGGAAGTTCGACTTCAAGCCGCTGAGCCACTGGGAGCTCGGGGAGAAGCTGGACATCATCGACTTCGAACGAGGGGTCAAGATAACCGGCACAGGATTCTATGTCCTCAAGGGCGACGGGGCGCGCCTGGAAAGGGCGCTCATCAACTACATGCTGGACCTGCATCACGACCAGGGATACAGGGAGCTGTTCCCGCCCGTGATGATCAACAAGAAGAGCTGCGTCGGGACGGGCCAGCTCCCGAAGATGCAAGAGGACATGTACTGGATAGAACGCGATGACTACTATCTCAACCCGACCGCGGAGGTCCCGGTCACGAACATGTATGCGGACGAGATCCTCGACATGAAGCAGCTCCCGATCTATCACACGGCGTACCTCCCTTCATTCAGACGGGAGGCGGGAAAGCACATTGAGACGAAGGGTATAGCGCGGGTGCACCAGTTCAACAAGGTCGAGATGGTCAAGTTCGTGGCGCCCGAGACCTCTCAAGAAGAGCTCGAGACATTGTTGCGAGACGCCGAGGCAGTTGTGCAAGGGCTGCAGCTTCCGTACAGGGTCAAGCTACTGTGCACCGCAGACACAGGGTTCCACTCATCGAAGACCTATGACATCGAGACCTATGCGCCCGGCATGGACCAGTTGCTCGAGGTTTCATCGTGCAGCGATTTCAAGGAGTTCCAGGCGAGGAGGGCCATGATCAAGTTCAGGCGGGAGCCGCACCTGAAGAGCGAGTTCATTCACACGCTCAACGGCTCAGGGATAGCGCTCCCGAGGACGATGATAACAGTGTTGGAGCATTACCAGAACCAGGACGGAACTGTATCTGTTCCCGATGTTCTCAGACCTTACTTGAAAGGCATGGACCGAATCGGATGAGCACGCCTGGATACGCCATAGTTTCTCATTGCTGAGAATCATAGCTGATTTCCAACACCGACCGTATATAGCTAGATCGAATCAATAGAACGACTGAGATCGTTCAGGATGAAAAAGGACAAGGAGTTCGCAGTGTTGGTTGGGAAAGCGTTCCTGCGTGAGCTCGAGGCAGGAGAAACCGACAAGGCGATCGCCTTCGGTCGAGCGTTCCTTTTGTCTCTAGGAATGACCGGTCCAGTCGCCAGCGAAGAGAGTTCGTTGTCGAGGAGCAGGCACTGCTCGGAGAATTTCGCACTCGTCCCGAACTGATCTCACCTGCAACTTGATTCTACGATGGTATAAGTACGTGTCCGCCGCGCTTGAGCACGCTCCTGAGGAGCGCTGGTGCGAAGACCGCTGTTAGAAGGCCCATGAAAACCACTACAGAGTATGTCTTCTCGGTGATAATCAAGTTCGACAACCCGTAGTATGCTATGACAAGGGCGATCTCCAATCGCGGCGTCATCCCTACCCCGACCGCGAGGGAATCCCACCAGGACATCCCGGTCAATTTCGCTGAGACGCCGCACCCGGCGATCTTGGTCGCTACCGCCACCAGCGTGAGCAGGATTCCGAACACGAGAGCATCGGCTATGCCGCGAACGTCCACCGCGACGCCTAGCGAAACAAAAAAGAGCGGAACGAACAGGGCTTCAAGGTAATTTGTTCCTTTTCTGAGCCC
>JBGOXV010000207.1:0-2912 GCA_041479325.1 Thermoplasmata archaeon | reverse complement strand
CCGAGCAAGAAGGCCGGGTGGAAGGACATCGTCAAGATCGAGGACCGGGAGCTGGACCCGAAGGAGCTCGACAGGATAGCCCTCATCTCCCCGAACGCCACGATCAACATCATCCGGGATTACAACGTGGCCGAGAAGTTCGTCGTGGAGGTCCCGAACATCGTCAAGGGCGTCATGAAGTGCTCAAACCCGGGCTGCATAACGAACCAGAACGAGCCCGTGGAGCCCGAGTTCGTTGTGGAATCGAAGAAGCCAATTACCCTCAGGTGCGTCTACTGCGACAGGCTGACCACGGACATAGCCGAGAACATACAGTAGCCGCTGGTGACCAATGAGGCTGAAGATAGACCCGCTGAAGTGCGTACGCTGTGGATTGTGCGAGGTCGCGTGCAGCCTCAACAGGGATTCCGTGCTCACGCCGATGACCTCCAGCATAATGCTGCATGTGGATGACAAGGCCAACTACTTCGGCCTGGTCCTCAAGTCGGGCGGGAGCTGCCTTGTCCTCGCCAGACCGGAAGGGACCTCGACTGGACCGCAGGCCGGGGGCTCGGGAGGGCCCGGTGCAAAGCCGATCCTTCTCCGGGAGGCCTGCGACTTCTGTGAGGGGAGCCCGAGGTGCGCGCTGATATGCCCGACCCTGTGCATCACGGTGGTGGACTGATTGTATCTGCGGAACGGGAAGATAGGCATCTTCGACCTCGGCTCGAAGGAGATCGGAGAGCAGGAGTTCTCCGAAGGGACCACATGGGAGCAGATGTCCTCAATCTACATCGCTGACAAGCTCGCATCCGAGCACGGCGAGGATTCGCTAATCCTCGGGACCGGTGTGCTGACCGGAAGCTTCGTTCCCGCATCCTGCGCCGGCATCGTCCGCGGACCGAAGGACGCCGACGGACGTCCGAGGTTGATGTCGATCATGGGGTTAGCGGGGTTCGAGCTGAAGCTTTCGGGTTTTGACTTCATCGTGCTGAAGGGAGTCGCTGAGCGGCCTGGCTACCTGTGGGTCAGGGACGGGATCATCGATCTTGTGAATGCTGATGAGCTGCGATCGCTGGATTCGTGGGCGAGGACGGACAAGGTCCGGGCAGACCAGGGCGATCCGAAGATACAAGTAATCGCGGGGGGCGCATGGTGCGACTCGAAGAGTCCTCAGTCCCAGGCCATCGTCGACTACTGGGGAGGGGACGACAAGTCGGGGATCGGCGCGGAGCTCGGGAATAAAAACCTCGTAGCACTCGCGTTCAGGGGGATGGGAGAACTCGAGCTCTCAGAGCCCGAAGGGCACTTCGAGGATGCCATCCTTCTGATGAGGGAACACGTTGTCAAACTCGGGGAGAACCACGGGTTGGCATCCTATTCGGATGTCGCGGACCGCGGGGATTTCAAGAAGCTTCTTCACAGGAATGTCGGATGCTACGGGTGTCCGTTCCCTTGCAGGTCTTATCTCAAGGTAGCAGAGGATCCGGCGGAGATGAGGTTGGTCGCGAAGGAGCCTGGGTATCTGCACTACGACATCCCAGCTCTCCGAAAGGCCTTCGAGGTCGGCTTCGATGCGAAGGACGCGACCACAACTCTGATGAAATGCGCGAAGGCAGGTGCGGAGGCGCACACTGTCCTGAAGTGGGCGTCCGAAATGTCATCGAAGGTCACGCTGGAATCCGTGGACGAGGTCCTCGCGGACCCGACCAACTCCAAGCACGGCAACCTCGAACATCCGCCGGGGAACTTCGAAACCTCCTTCGATGATGAGGATACCTACAGGGCCTGCCTGGGCCTGGGCCTTTGTCCGAGATACTGGGCGAAGGTCGGGTTCGACATGGCCCAGATAGTCTTGTTCGCACAAGACCTTCTGGGAAGGACCGTTCCGGCAGATGATGGCTGAGCTCCGTCCAGCGCAAAGGTTTTTTGTAACAGCTAGCTCGTAGCCGGTCCGGTACGATGCGGATTCTTGTGACGACGGGCATGCCCGGGGCTGGCAAGGAGGAGTTCCTCAGGATATGCCAGGCCAAGGGCGCGAAGGTCGTCCGTATGGGGGACATGGTCCGTGAGAGGGTGAAGGAGCTCGGGCTCGACTCCTCGGACAACAGCGTAGGCACTCTAGCCAACGAGGAGCGCAAGAGATACGGCATGGACATCTGGGCGAAGAGGACGATCCCGTTCGTGGGAGGTGACCTGGTCGTCATCGACGGCACGCGCGGCCCCGACGAAGTGATGGCTTTCAAGCACGCATTCGGCGAAGACCTTCAGGTCGTCGCGATTCACTCTTCGCCGAAGACACGGTTCGATCGAATAAAGGCGAGATGCCGCGGGGACTGCCCGATGAGCGTTGCGGAGTTCGAGCAGAGGGAGAAGAGGGAGCTCGCGTGGGGACTCGGCAATGCGATCGCGACCGCAGACTATATGGTCGTGAACGAAGGGACACTTGAAGATCTCAAAGTGGCCGTCGTCAGGCTCCTCGACAAGATACTGGCCAAGAGGTGAGGTGTCTGGAGTTCCTCGCGATCAAACCCTGCAAGCACGACGCCTATGAAGCCGTTCCAAAGGGAAAGGTCTCGCTCGACCTGGACAGGTCAGAGAGCATTCTGTCCGAGCGCGGCTACGAGATATTGTCGAACCCGAAGGTGATGCTCGTGGTCAAGAAGGATGTCGAGATAACGATATACCCGGCTGGACGCCTGCTGATGCACCCCATAAAGGACCGGGCGGATGCAGAGAGGGTAGCCAGACAGCTCTATCACGACCTTGGCAAGTAGCGGTTCAGAACTACCTAGATTAGGGCTTCCGAGGTTTGACTTAAATATAGATTTCATATTCATCCGAGAAAGGTGCGTGAAAGACTTGGCGATGATCGAGCTCGAGAACCTTACAAAGAACTTCGGTCCCATCAAGGCGGTCGACAGCCTCACATT
>JBGOXV010000206.1:0-2930 GCA_041479325.1 Thermoplasmata archaeon | reverse complement strand
TGTTTGGCCTTATGCCTCTCAAGTCCTCGAGCACGATGGCGGATTCGTGGACCTCCGCGAACTCCAAAACGGCGTTGGCAATACGGTGCAGCCGATAGTCTATCCTGTGATGCTCTCTCGAACCCTCACGACGACACAAAGCCCTGGCCGATCGCCTGTCATGGGCCTTCTTCTTCTGAAGCCTCCTCCGTCTCTCATGATGGCGCTGTTGTATCATTGCCACCTCTGGGAAGGCCGCCTTGACCTGTACGCATGATGTGTCTCCCTTCCGACCTCCCTCGACGAATATGCCGTCGAGGCTCCGTTCGTTGGTATCCAGCGAGAGCACCGAGCGAACCGCGACCGGTCTGGGGGCTTCCTTCCTGAACGCGACGATCACCCTGTCCGGCAGGACTGTGAGTGAACCCAGCGAGAGCGTTTCATCGTTCAAATACCGACGATGGTATCGACTCACGACCAGCTCCAGTTTGACATGGCATCCCGCTCTGATGGGCAGATCTATCATGCCCTCGGCGCGATCCAGCTTGTAAGCTTGATTCTCTGCCTTCATCATCAGGCGCTTGACGAAAGGGGTTCCGCAGCGCCTTCCATGTCGGAGCCGCCTCCTGTAGTTCTTGAGGATTCCGGCGGCAACCTCGAACGAGGACACGAGGTGCTGTGCGTACATACCGGGATGCTCTTCTCGGAATGTCTTGTAGAGCAGCTTGGAAATCCCATTCCTCGAGGAGACGCGTGCTTCGAGGGATGCGCGAACCGCCTTGTTCACGGCCAACCTGAAATCCAGGAGAAGCGAGAGCGCCTCCGGAGGGAGGTCCGAAGCGAGTGGGAAGGCAACGCCCTTGACCAGCATCCAGGCTTCAGTAGCAGAGGGAGTACTTGCTTAGGCGGTTACATGTAGCCTGCTTTACTCAGAAGGTACACCACCCGATAACTTGACAGAACCGTGTCTAGGCAATACTTATTAGGAGAATCCGATATGCCTTACTGAGCATGACGAAAGGCATCCAGACCGATTGCGCGAACCCGGTCCCCATGGTTGATTCGTTTGGGCGGCCCGTGAGCAGCCTGAGGCTCTCAATCACGCAGCGATGCGACCTCGCTTGCGAACACTGTCACCACGAGGGGCAGACCCCCGCCGTCGATGAGATGACTCCGCTCGAGATCGAGAGACTCGTTAATGTGGCCTCTTCGCTGGGCGTCAGGAAGGTGAAGGTCACCGGCGGAGAGCCTCTCATGCGGGACGACATCGTCGACATAATAGCGAGGATATCTCCACTCGTCAAGGAAGTGTCCCTGACGACGAACGGATCGGACCTCGATAGCAGGTCCGCGGAGCTGAGAAGTGCGGGTCTGGCACGGGTGAATGTCAGCCTCCACACTCTGGATGCGAATCGATACCATCGTCTGTGCGGAGTCGATCAGTCGGTTCGGGTCTTGAAAGGCATCACTGCCGCGGTAAAGGCCGGGCTGAACCCCGTCAAGGTCAACATGGTCGTCCTCAAAGGTGAGAACTACGGCGAGATCGGCGACATGATCGACTTCTGTTCAAGTGCCGGGGCCACGCTGCAGCTGATAGAATACGAGACTGACCGGGAGGGCTCGAACGGGGGTAGCTTCGCCAAGAGGTTCTACTCGCTGGCGGGGACCGAGGAGATGCTCGCCAGCAAATCAGTGCAGGTCACGGTCAACGAACTTCACAGGCGCAGGAGGTACACGATCCCCGTCAAAGATGGCCTTGCGACCGTGGAGGTGGTTAGACCCATGCACAACACTGAGTTCTGCTCCCACTGCACGAGGCTCAGGATGTCCAGCGACGGGCTGCTCAAGCCATGTCTTCTGGACCGGTCCGGTCACGTCGACGTGCTGACGCCGTTGAGAAACGGCGCAAGCGACGATGAGCTCCGCGGACTCTTCCTCAAGGCGGTCCAGAACAGGAAACCCTATTGGAGATGAGGGAATGAGAAACATCAGGATCACAATCACCAACAAACCGATCTCGGTCGACGCAACGTCGAAGTCGGTCTCCACGAAGGGGGCTGGAGGCTCGGTCCTATTCATCGGGACGGTGAGAGATAGATCAAAAGGGATGAGAGTGACTGGCATGGAACTCGAGTCCGCTCGAGAACTCGCAAAAGCGGATCTTGAGAGAATCACGAATCTCACGCTGCGCCAGTTTGATGTACTCAAGGTAACAGTTTCGCACAGGATTGGAGAGTTGAAGGTCGGAGATATCATCGTCGTGATTGCGGTCAGCGCCGCCCACAGGCAGGACGCCTTCGCGGCCTGCAAGTATGTTATTGATGAAATGAAGAAGACGACGCCCATCTGGAAGAAGGAGCTGGGACCGCGTAGGCAACGATGGGTTGAGTGAAGAAGGTGACTGCATGACTAAGTTGGTGGACATCGGAGACAAAGACATGGTGAAGAGGGTCGCGACCGCCGAAGGGCGCCTTGTCCTGAAGGAGTCGACCCTCAAAGCGATCGCCTCTAACCAGATCAAGAAGGGAGATGTCATATCATCCTCGAAGCTGGCATCCATCGGGGGGGTGAAGGCCACGTCGGCTCTTCTCCCGCTGTGTCATCAGATCCCGTTGACTTCGATCGAGACGGACTTGAGGATCGAAGAAGGCGGGCTGACGGCCACTTGCAGCGTGTCAGCATTCTATAGGACCGGGGTCGAGATGGAGGCACTGGTCGGCGTGACTATCGCGCTCCTGAACGCATGGGATATGGTCAAGTACCTGGAGAAGGACGACAAGGGACAGTATCCGGGGACCTCGATCAGGGACATACGGGTCGTCAGCAAGCGGAAGGGAGGAGACTAGGATGGGCGTCGAGGACCACAAGAGCAAGGCCCCGAAGAGTGTGAAGATCTCAGTCATAACCGTCAGCGACACCAGGACCGACAAGGACGACTTCTCAGGCAACGC
>JBGOXV010000205.1:0-2955 GCA_041479325.1 Thermoplasmata archaeon | reverse complement strand
TATACACGGCGCGGAACTTCGAGAGGATGATGCCTGTCGCGATGGAGTTCCGCGATGGCATTGAGAGCGTGATCAGGACCGAGTCTTTGCCATGGCAGGTCACTCGCCTCGGTGTCAGGATAGAGTACAGCTTCATGCCGAATGCTCCTCGCAACGCGGCCGAGGTGGACGCTCACCTGGATGCGGACCTTGAGAAGCTGATGCATCTCATGGCCCTCAACAGAGGGATCCTCTTGACTCCATTCCACAACATGGCGCTGATCTCGCCCTTCACGACAAAGAGGGATGCCCGCCGGCACACGGAGGTATTCCGGGAGTCCGTTGGAGCCCTGGTCCGCTGAGACCGGCCATGAAAGCCTTATAAAGCCAGACGATTTTCCCGTCCTCGGAGTCACCATGAAAGACGAGAAGCTCCTGAAGGACGAACTGTCAGGCTCGACCGCAAAGTCCTACGTGTCCCACATAGCTAGGTTCCACAGAATACAAGGATCCCCGATGTTCCATGACGCCGCCCTGTATGTCGTGGAGGAGCTGCGCAAGATTGGGTTGAGGGATGCCGAGATAATGCAGTTTCCGGCGGATGGGAAGCACAAGTTCTGGACTCATCAGTCGACTCTTGGTTGGAAGGTAGAGAGCGCGGAGCTTCGGATGGTCGAGCCCAAAGAAAAGCTCCTGGCCACATTCGAGGACATCCCGATGTCCCTGCACACTTTCAGCAAGGGCACACCTAGCGAAGGTGTGACCGCCGAGCTCGTCGATGTCGGGGCGGGGTTGTCTGACAAGGATTACAGAGGGAAGAAGGTCAAAGGGAGACTCGTCCTTGCCACGGGCAGCGCTCGTTCAGTTCAAGTCGAGGCCGTCGTGAAGCGAGGCGCTGCTGGTGTCATCACTGACGCGCTCACGTTCGAGTTCCCCAAGGTCCGTGAGAGCATAGACATCCCCGATGCGCACTCATATCAGGGCATCTGGCCGACTGCCAAGAACGCGGCCAAGATCAAGTTCGGGTTCTCCCTGAGCAAGAGACAAGGGAACGAGCTTAGGGGTTATCTCAGGGATGGGAAGAAGGTCAAGCTGAGGGCGAAGGTCGATGCCAAACTATTCCGTGGCAGATACGACGTCGTTACCGCCACCATCAGGGGATCCTCCAAGCCGCAGGAAGAGATCTTCCTGATCGCCCACCTTTGTCATCCAAAGCCAGGCGCCAATGACAACGCCTCTGGAAGCGGGGCGCTAATGGAAGTCGCCAGGGCCATAACTGCGCTCGTCAAGTCAGGCAAGATGAAGAGGCCCGCAAGGACGATCAGATTCTTCTGGGTTCCCGAGACCACAGGAACGATCGCCCTCCTCTCCACCCATCCTGAGATGTCGAAAAGGCTCGTCGCGGGAATCAACCTAGACATGGTTGGGGAGGACCAGGAGATGTGCAGGTCCACCCTCAATGTCTGCGTCACACCTGATTCTCTGCCATCCTATCTCAACGACCTTGTCATGTCGGTGGTGGAACGATCGGGCAAGGAGCTCGACCCGATGGACCAGATCGGCCTCACAAGCACATTCAGGTACACGAGGACGCCGTTCTCTCTCGGGAGCGACAACGCGGAGTTCGTCGAGCCGTCGGTTGGGGTCCCCTGCATCAGCTTCACACAATGGCCGGACATGTTCTATCACACAAGTATGGACACGATGGACAAGGTGAGCGAGGATAGCTTGAGGAGGGTCGGATGGATTACCGCCGTCTCTGCGATCGAGCTCGCGCATGCCGATGCGAGCACCGCGTTCGCGCTTGCAAGCCTGACATGCTCGAGGGGGCTGGCCCGGATCGCTGAGGCCGGAGGGAAGGCGTCCGATGATCTGTTCGGTGCAAGGGACGACGCCAAGACGAAGGGCAAAGTGAAGAAGCTAGCTGGACTCATCAAGTACCACACGAGCCGGATCGAGCATGTCATCAGGCGAGAGCAGGAAGCCGTGAGGTCCGTCAGGAAGCTGGGGAGCACTCGGGAGCTTGAGGATTTCGTGAATGTGCAGACCCGTGCTCTTGCTGAGGCGGGGAAGAGGGAGCTTGCCAGGCTGGATGGAACTGTCGCGGCTATCCAGGATGGTCTCCGCGTGAAGATCCCCGCGGCCGTGCCGACGCCGGCGGAGAAGGAGTCCGTGGGCCTGGTCCCCATGAGGCGATTCAAGGGAAACCTCGAATGGTCCCTGTTGCGTGATTTCCTGGGCGAATCGGGCTACAAGGCATACAAGAAGATCGAGGAGACCGACCACAACTTCATGGCCAAGACCCCAGAGATCATCTACTTCATGGACGGGAAGAGGACGGTCGATGGCATCGTGAGAGCCGTGTCCGCAGAGTGCGGGCCGACCGATCATACTCACGTGCTCATGTACCTGCGGGACCTCGAGCGGATGAAGCTAGTCTCCTTTTGATTGTCGATGGGACCGAGCATCGTTGTTGTCAGCCCGTCTGGCATCTGGAAAGATATAAGATGCCTCTGGCTTGTGCGTGGTCGATGACGGCTCCGGTCACTCGCAACCCAACGCCCAGGCCCACTGATGACCTCGAAGCCATGAAGGCATTGGGAGAAAGGTCCGGCTGGGAACCGGATGCAGGGCCGCTCAGAGGCGTCGTCCTGGCATATGGATGCTACGTCGGTGAAAGGCTCGTGGGATGCGCTGCGCTGCAGGTCCTGGACGGTTACTACTTCCTCGAGTACGTCGCCGTGGATAGCGCCATGAGGAGCCGTGGCATCGGCGCATCGCTGGTCGCAAAGATCGAAGAAGAGGCGAGGGCCAGAGGGCTGGTGGAGCTATGGGCCAAGGCTCGGCTGCCCGGATTCTACGAGAAGCTGGGCTACAGGGTTCATCCAGGGGATACACACGGACCGAAATCCGTGGTAGATTGCAGGGCATGTCCGCAGTATCACAGCAACTGCTATCCCGCAATCGTGGTGAAGC
>JBGOXV010000204.1:0-2974 GCA_041479325.1 Thermoplasmata archaeon | reverse complement strand
GCTTGTTCCTGGATTCTCTTCCATGTCTATTCTTCCTTTGTTTTGCGCACAATTGCATCCGGCTATCACGCGAGTCAAACTATCGGCTTCAAAACATAGCGATGTTCGGCTTGTCGTATCACTCGGCACAACTAGTGCTGAATACCCCTTAGACTTGACGGTATTAATAGTCTTTCTCCTTACACGTGCCAGTCCCGCGCCCAAGCAGATCTTTCAGTGCCAGTGCGACCGTTCCTGACCTCACATGGACTTTCGGTGGTCAGAAAGGCCTATATAGGAACCCCTGCGTACGGCGTTACCTGTTTGATGAGCACAGTGCCGTTCAAACCCGCGAGGACTCTGCGGACAGGGTTCTGCTCCTTGCTGGAGCATGGGCTGCACGGTGCTCGCGCTCGGATTCAAGGGACTTTGGGGGACAAAGGTTCCTGAGGGGGGATGCACATGGATGATGCAGGTGTAGGCCGTGCTATTTATCCGGATGCGGCGCCCTCTCCACCTGTGCAGAGCGGTTTCTCAGCCAAGGAGGAAGCCATCCAGGGTTCTCTCGCCCGCGAGCTCGCGAGCCTGGGGATCAAGGACCTCAGGGTAGTCTCTGCTTCCGGCGAGAGGATGCTGTACTCTCGCGACCAATCCGACATCCCGAGATTTCTCAGCCAGATTATGTTCAATGCTTCGCCCGACGTCGTGGTCCAGCCCTATTCACGGGAGGCCGTCTCAGCGGTCCTCCGTTTCGCTTCCTCGAAGCGCGTCACGGCGATCCCGAGAGGTTCCGCATCGTCTCCCTTCGGAGGTTCGGTGCCGGTCGCGGGAGGCATCGTGGTCGACCTGTCATCGATGAATAGGATCGTCAGGATAGACCTAGAGAAGGGGGAGGCGAGAGTCGAGACGGGCGTCAGATGGGCCGACTTCGATCAGGAGCTCGAGAAGAACGGACTCACGTTGAACTCGAGCCCGTCGAGCAAGTTCTCGACTGTGGGTGGCTGGGTCGCCACGGGGGGACTCGGCCTCAACAGCTTCTCCAAGGGCCATCTCAGCAGGAGCGTGCTGTCCCTCGAGCTCGTCACGCCGGACGGCTCAATCCGGGAGCTGTCGAGATTGGACCCGGAGTTCCAGGCGGTCTTCGGAAGCGAGGGGCAGCTGGGCATAGTCACGGGCGTCACTATCTCGGTGCGATCGAAGCCGAGCAGGACCAAGCCTCACCTTGTGTTCTTCGATGACTTCAGGAGCGCTTTCGTTTTCGCCCGAGCCCTAGCGGGAAGCGCCGTGCACCCGTCCCATATCGTCTTCGAGAGCTCCTCGAAATTCTCAATGATAAACAAGATGCTCGGCAAGGACCACTTCCCCGTCAAGGAAGCTATCCTGGTCAACGTCGAAGGCGAGGCTTCGGAGCAGACTTTCCAGGCATTTCTGAGACCCACCGGGCTCAAGGAGGAGAAGGAGTACCTCGCGAGGTACATGTGGAACGAGAGGTACTTCCCGATGAAGGTCAGGAAATTCGGTCCGGGCCTGCTCGGCTCCGAGGTCGTCGTCCCGCTCGACATCATGCCAGAGGCGATCGAGAAATCGATGGCTCTGTGCTGTGAGCTGGGCCTAAGGCCGCTCTTCGAGGTACACTTCCTGGATGACGGGCGAGGCCTCCTCCTCTGCTTCTACGTCACCGACCAGGGGAACATCCTCACATACACCATGGACGCCGTCAAGTCGATGCTCATCACATCGAGGCTGATCCAGATGGGCGCGAAACCGTACTCGATCGGCGTGTGGTTCTATCCGTTCTCTGACGCCGAGGAGAAGGACCGAGTCCAGAGGCTGCTCGATGCGAAGAACGCACTGGATCCTCAGGGCGTCATGAACTCGGGCAAGTATTTTTCTCTCTCCGGAAGGTTCGGTGGACTGGGAGGACTCGCCTTCAGTCCGAGGTTCATGAAACCAGCCTTCAAGTCGATGCTCCTCTTCCTGCCGATCACCTCTCGTGTCATGCGCGCGCTCAGCTCGCTCCATGAATCCGCGCTGTCAAAGGGCGAGCCGAGGACAGCGACGGACCTCGAGAGGATAACGAACGAGTGCGCCATGTGCGGAGCGTGTGTGAGCGTCTGCCCCGCATATCTGATCGTGCGCGACGAGAGGGTCACTGCCAGAGGCAAGCTGATGACCGCGATGGCCCTGGCCAGAGGAGAGCGGATATCGAAGGAGCACTCCGACAGGACTTTCCTGTGCATGCGCTGCAAGGCGTGCGAGCAAGTCTGCCAGTCGAAACTCGAACTCGTCGCCGCATACGATGTTCTCGAGAAGGAGCTCGAGAACCTGCACGGCAAAGACAAGCAGGAGATCGAGAGGTTCATCAAGTACGCTGAGGCCTCCCCGGAGTACGACAAGCTCATCGAGCGTGGCTTGGTTATCGGTGCACCCAGGCACGGCATGGGGGGTGGCACGGATGTTTGAGCGTTACCACATCACGATCAAGATGGCCGAGGGCCGGGCCAAGCCGGTCCCGAAATTCGTCATAGTCCGGGCCGACAACTGCATCAACTGCGGGAAGTGCGAGAAGGCCTGCATCTACGGGGCCCACAAGAGGAGCGAGGAGGACCCCAGGAAGATGGCCGACCCGCAGAACCAACTCTGCAAGAATTGTTTCAGATGCGTATCGGACTGCCCGCAGAGAGCACTCACGATGTCTCCCGGTCCGGAGTACAGGCTGTTGGGCAAGGGCATCTGGACTCCTCTGAGGATATCGACGATCTGGGGCGAGTCTGAGACCGGCAAGATCCCGGTCTTCGGAGCGGGCTATAGAGGCATGTTCGCAGGCCCCGGATTCGACGGCATGTGGACGGACATGTCGGAAATCGTGAGGCCAACGAGGGACGGGATCCACGGGCGAGAATTCATCTCCACCAGCGTGGACCTCGGAAGCAAGCCGGCCTTCCTCGAGTTCGACAAGGATGGTCGAGTCGCATCGGGCGATGCGCACGCCCTG
>JBGOXV010000203.1:0-2987 GCA_041479325.1 Thermoplasmata archaeon | reverse complement strand
TCATCACAGGGCCCAGCTACACATCAGACATCGAGAAGCAACTCTATAGGGGCATGCACGGACCGAAGGAGGTCGTCATAGTCTTCGTTGACGATGGGCGCCTGTATGCCGCTGACAAGGAAGCTCAGTACTGCATCGGATGTGGGATGTGCCTACTGCACTGCCCAACCTACGACATACTGGGTCCGGTCTTCGGCACATCAGGGCACATGGGCGGTCAAGGGGTGTATCTCGCAGGTTCGACGGGGAAGCTCGATGAGGCAATCGATGCCGGTCTCTATCTCTGCACATCGTGCGGTGCTTGCAAGGAGGTCTGTCCCGCGAAGATAGACACCCGAAGAGGCGTGATCAGCGCTCGGAATGCGACGGTCAAGGCCAAGAAGCAGGAGCTCGAGGAGCACCATCAGCTGCTGACTAGCGTTCGGAACTACGAGAATCCCTGGCAAGTCCCGAGAAAGCAGAAGGGGAAGTGGGCCGATGGGCTGGGTCTTCAGGCGAAGGGCAAGGTGCTGTACTTCGCGGGCTGTTCGACCTCCCTTCTCTTTCCAGAGTTGGCGAAATCCGCCGTCAGGCTCATCAGTGCATGTGGGGTCGAGCCAGCCTACCTCGGCCAAGCAGAGAGGTGTTGCGGTTCGACCGTTCGCAAGCTTGGGCACGAGGACCTGGCGAAGGAGAAGGCCGAGGCTTGCTTCAAGGATTTCGAGAATGCGGGCGCTGGACTTGTTGTCACCTCATGCCCCGGATGCTCATCAGCCCTGAACCACTTCGCCGCACTTTCGAAAAAGAAAGGCATCAAGATCCAGCACATCTCCCAATTCCTGCACGAGCATTTGGACCGATCCCTGCTGTCTCCTATTGAGGGACTTGGGATTGTGACATATCATGATCCGTGCGACCTCGGCAGGGAGCAGGGAGTCTACGATGAGCCGAGGGAACTCCTCTCAGCCGTTGCGCGATCGGTCGAGATGGGTCGCTCTCGAGCGAGCAGCGACTGCTGCGGTTCCGGCTCCGGGGTGAGGAGTGCTTTCCCAGAACTGTCGAGCGCAATTGCAGAAGAACGAATCGCGGCGGCAAAGGCCGTCGCCGCCGAGGTCCTAGTCACGGCCTGTCCGTGGTGTGTCCAGAGCCTTCGAGAATGCCAGCAGGGGAAGAATGGAGTGCAGGTGCTCGATCTCGTTGAGCTGCTAGACAAATCGATATCGGTGGGGGGTCGGACGCGTGCCGCCCGCTCGTCATCTCGTCGGTCCTAGGACGCGTTCCCTTACATTGGAATAGATCGGGCCTTTCGGGGTCAGCACGCTCTTTTTCAGAAGCACCCTGTCCACTGTGTATTCGCCATAATCGGTCGCAGCGTTCTCCATGAGTATCTCTTGGACGTTGGCGATGTTCCTCGCGCTTCTCGTTCTCGCCAGGGTAAGGTGGGGTTTGAAGCCTCTCTTCTCGCGCTCGAACCCCAACTCATTCATCGATTCGTCGAGTTCCTCTGCAATCCGTTCAAGAGGGCCCCCGTCCTCTATTCCAACCCAGACGACTCTTATGTTCGACATCGAGGGAAATGCTCCCATTCCCTTTAACCTGATCTTGAAAGGCCGCAGCCCTTCAGTGGCCTTCTCCATCCGCATCACGATCTCATCGACCAGTGATTCCTCCGCCTCGCCGAGGAACTTGAGTGTCAGATGCATTAGCTCGGGTGTAACCGCTTTCAGGTCCGCTCTCGAATTTGCCAGCCGTCTCAGAACGCTTACAAGGGCCTCGCTCGGGACTATGTCTGCGGATATGAACGCTCTGAACTTCACGACATCCGGATACCCATCTCACCCTGAAATCCTTTTCATCGTCCGAGAGAGAACGGTACCGGGCGCCCGCCTGTCATCGTCTGCTCCGGGACCTCGCGGATTGGATGTCAAGGGAGCGTATCTTCCTTCTGACGATCGAGATGCCTCCGATGGCGATTATGAACGCCGCGATGAGTCCGATGAAAGCAGCCCCAGCTTGTGTGGAATAGATATCTCCGAAAGAGGCGAATAGATTGAATGAGGCGTGCATGAGCACCCCTCCGAAGTAATACGGAAGCCAGCTCTTTCCCTCACGGATGCTGCGGGCTATTCCGAGACCGACGACGGCAGATGCGCTCCCATGGAGCAGCGCGGATGAAAGGCTCCTTACAATGGCTGTTTGGATGAATGCCTCAGGTCCCCCGGCGAAGAAGGCGCTGCCTTCGTAGAGGAGGTTCTCGGTGGCCGCGAAGCCGAGCCCAGCTGCGGCTCCGTAGATCAGCCCGTCTTCGATCTCGAGCATGAATCGTCTCACCCTGAACACGCCGATCGACTTGGCGAGCTCCTCGACCAGTGGGGCTATCACGATGGCCAATGCGAGGGATGCTAAGTTCGGGTTCTTGCCCAAGACGTCGTAGAATCTCTCGATGTTAGCGTTGAAGAGATTCGTCGCGATGAGCTCCGCCACAACCGCGATGATAATGGATATGATCGCCCCGTAGGTGAATACCCTGAGAAGGCGGCCATAGGGTTCACGAGCGAACCTTTCCGTGTTCCTGATCCATATGAGGTAGATGAATGAGGGGACGAAAGCCGCTAGAAGAAGGATTATGGCGTCGACTATCGTGAAGCTCAAGAACGCACCACGAGTCGAAGTCGCATCTCGATATTTCTCAATTGCGGCAGCATGATGCGCCGCACAGGGAGTTCCTTAGCCTGCTCACAGAGAAAGAAAGGCTCGGGAGAAGGTCTACTTCTTCTCCTCGACGGAAATCGCACTATTCGGGCATTCGTCAACACATGCTCCGCAGTCCAGGCACTTCTTGACGTCGATTACTGCAACGTCATCGCAGGTGATCGCACCCTCAGGGCAGGCGTCCACACATGCACCGCACGCTACACACTCTTCCTTGTTGACCTTGGCCGGCATCAGATTACCTCCGGATGTCCCGTGTTTTTCCTGAGCAATTCCCTCGATATAAACGTTCTTGA
>JBGOXV010000202.1:0-3001 GCA_041479325.1 Thermoplasmata archaeon | reverse complement strand
TCATGGCCCCAAGAGGGGGTGCTGCGAGTGCGGGCTAGGCTCAGGCGCGGCTACGTCTCGATCGCGGTGATCGCGTTCGCCATCGTCCTGCTCTCGATCAGCGCGTTGGCCCCGGTGGTGTCCACCACCGCGGATTTCTCGATATTCAACTCGGGCTGGAACGGCACCAGCGACCTGGCGGTGTCCACTTACAAGCTCGGGAAGTTCTCGCCGACCTTCGAAGTGAAATCGACCGGCACCGAGATGCAGGTCGCGCAGGTCGGCCTGGACAGGATAAGCCTCGACCCCGTAGCGAGTGCGCTCGTGGAGATCGGGCCCACGGTGCCCTTCACTGATTCCGATGGGAACATAGTCGGGAGCTTCGTGAGGCAGGGAGGCACCTTGTTACTCGCGGACGACTTCGGCACGGGCAACTCGCTCCTCACGAAGATGGGGGCGACGAGCAGGATATCAGGGAAGCTGGCGATGGACCTAGCATTCGACAAGAAGCCGCAGTTCCCGGTCCTCTTCGACCTTCGACCGAGCCCTCTCACGAGGAACGTCTCCACCGTTCTACTGAACTATCCGTCATCGCTAACCATCGATGCTGCGACCACGACCCCCGTCGCCTACACCAGCGTTGCCAGCTGGCTCGATACAGACAACAACGGGCAGAGGGGGCTGGAGGAGCCCAGCGGGCCGTTCGTGATCATGGCACAGGAAAGGCTCGGGAATGGCACGATAGTGCTGCTGTCCGATCCAAGCGTGCTCATCAACGGCATGGGTAGGTACCTGAACAACTCCATCCTCAAGCAGAACATCCTTTCTGTGCTCTGCACGGGCCGTTCGGCCGTCTTGTTCGATGAGAGCCACAGGGATTACTTCGACCCTGTCGCGATAACGATGAAGTTCACTGGCTCGGTGTCCCCGACCGCCAAGGGAGCTGTCACGGTGCTCGCATTCATCCTGATACTTTGGATCGCAACTGACTATGTCGACAAGGCCCTGGCGCTTGTCATCCACCAGCTGAGGGCGCTCTATTCCTGGAGCGTGCGGATGATCTTCAGCTGGAGGAAGCCCGCGCCCCCGCCCGCTAAGATCACTCTCGAGCAGATCGAGGAGGAAGTCAAGGGGAAGCACCCTGACTGGAGGCCTGGGGTCGTGCACTACGTCATAAAGGAACGCGACAGGCACTCGAGGGCGATGCTGGAGCGCGAGGAAGAGGCGTAGAACCTACGACAGTATCGTCCACACCCTCCGGACCACGACGACCACGAAGAGGACGAGGCCCGCATACACGAAGAAGTCGAGCTTGTACCTCAGCTCCTTCGACAGGAAACCGTCTGTCAGCTCCCTGGTCACGAGAAGGCCGATGAGGATCAGAGTGGCGAGGACCTCCACTCCCGCAGCGAGCGAGATGAGGATGCTGACGACCGTCCAGATTGCCACGGCGATGAAGACCTTATGTGATATGAGCACCTGACCCAGCCTCGCTGGTCGCTTCCGGACAAGAAGATGCCGACTGAGGTATAATAGACTCGTGATTCTTGCAGTCGTAGGAAGTCCGGCGACGTCGCGACCTCCAAGCGCATTGAGTGCTCGCAGGGCTGAGCATCATTCTTATATGGCTATCCGGTTTCTATCCAGAGCCGTCGGGGCGCGAAAGGGAGAACGAAATGGCGGAGAGCACCCGTCGTCCGTGGAAGTTGAAGTTCGAGATGAGGGACAGACCGTACGACCTCATGCTATGCATAGCGCTCGCGCTCATCCTCGTGACCCTAGTCGCTCTCTTCCCGCACAACATCGTCCGGCAGGTGCTCGGCCTCATCTTCGTCCTCTTCCTGCCGGGCTACGCGGCGACTGCCGCCCTGTTCCCGGAGAACGACCAGATCGACACGATCGAGCGAGTGGCTCTGAGCTTCGGTCTCAGCATCGCGATCGTTCCGCTGATCGGGCTCGGTCTCAACTTCACCCCATGGGGGATAAGACTGGACCCGATCCTCGCGTCAGTCTCCGGATTCATAATCGGTGTCTCGCTTGTCGCCTGGTACAGGAGGACCAGACTGCCTTCAGACGAGCGGTTCGCGATCGTCGTGAACCTCGAGCTGGACTTCCAGGGCATGCCGTTTGTGGACAAGGTCCTGACCATCGGGATCGTCGTGATGCTCGTCGCTTCCGTGGTCGTTCTGGCGTGGGCGGTAACGACGCCGAGGGTCGGCGAGAGGTTCACTCAGCTTGCGATCCTGGGACCTGGTGGCATGGCGACGGGTTACCCGAGGAACCTCACGGTCGGCCAAGACGCGGCCGTGCTCTTGTCCGTCAAGTCATTCGAGCACAGGGCCTTGGACTACACGATAGCGATCGCCCTTACCAACACCTCCGACAACTCCACGACCGTCGCGCAGTGGTCCACCAACTGGAGCCAGGACCACGCACTCAGTCCGCATCAGGCGATCGCGCAGAACTTCACGCTCCAGCACCTGGAGTACTACAACCAGACTCTCACATTCAGCGTGACCTCTCCGGGGCTCTGGAAGCTGCAATTCCTCCTCTACATTCCGGGACAGCCCATCACGCAGAACGCGTACAGGGAAGTGCACCTGTGGCTCAACGTGACATAGGCGAACAGATAGTGCATCAAGGATAGCAGCTCAATCTTCTAAGCCGGGGACCTTCATGCCCTGCATGGGCGGGCACGGTACGCTTCCATAGGAACAGAATATGCAGCATTTTCCATCGGTCGGCGTCATCACGAAGCCGCAGTTCTTGCACTGGTATCTGAGCAGGCAGAAATGCGTCGGCATGATCTCTGGGCTCTCGAAGTCGCATTTGGGACAACGCACCACCGACTCGAGCACGACCTTCTCCTCCGCGCTCTCAACGACCTTGTTCATGCAGACCGACTGCTCGAGCCGGAATCGACGCGCGAGCCTATGAAATTTCTCGCGAACGCAAATGCTCAACTTTATACACTCTGGATTAAATACCTCGCGAATAGTGGCGTGGACCAGTGCCAGGAGCG
>JBGOXV010000201.1:0-3035 GCA_041479325.1 Thermoplasmata archaeon | reverse complement strand
GTCAACGGGATCAGCGTGTCACGCCGATCGAAGGGAACCGTCTTCCGTCCTCGCGGCCATGGGTGTTCCCGAAGAAGTGGCTCTTGGAGCTCTCAGGTTGAGTCTTGGGAAATGGTCGACTGAGAAGGAGTTGGATATGGCTTCGAGGCTAATCGCAAGCAAGGCCGCTGGACCTGTTCGAACCTGATCTGACAGTCTCGCGGGAGCATCGACTCTCTCGAAGGATAAGGCCTGTGCATGCTTCCGGAATGTGGTGGATAAGAAAAGGAAAGAGTTTACGCGGGGTCAGTGTGTGCAACTGCATGACTCCGATCCATTGGAGCACGTGTTGGACCATTGGTGGTTCCAATCATTCATATTGCCAGATCCGCCGCCATGCCAGTCCATCATAGTGCCGCCAGAGTTGTGATGGACTCCATTCGATCCTGTGGCTTGGGCATCGGAGTTGTTATGCCCGTTGCTCGAGGCGGCTGCGAACCCAGCGATGCCGACCAGGGCGACGACCCCGACCAAGACAAGTATTGCCGAAGCTTTCATTTCTTGCACCTCCTGCGCTCTATCCCTGAGCGTCAGCTGTAGTATCTCGGTGAAATGGTACTTGGAGCTTAGCTGAAAAGAGGTGAAATCGTTTGCAGCGAGATGAAAAGGCGGGCACCGACGGCCTAATCCTTGCGAGCTATCTTGATCATGTTCGTCGCACCGTACCTCTCCTTCGAGATGACATCCTTCTGCTGAAGCCGATCGAGGAGTCTTGAGACCTTGGCATTTGACATCTTAGTGCGCAGAATCAGATCCTTCTGAAGGACCTCCCCCCCAGAATCCATGATCGCCTTGAACATCGTTCTCTCATCGCCGGTCAGTAGCCTGAGAACGAGGTAGTCGTGCCGACCCTCGCGCTCACCTCTCGCGGCTGGAACTGCGTCCACTCCCGCCGCTTCAATCGCCGGCGGCGTCACCGGAACCTGCGGGTCCATACGGGGCTCGCCCTGAGAGTAAATGGGAACCGGTTCATACTCTTCGCGAACGAGAACGAAGATCAGCCCAGTGGCGGCGATGATAGCAGCTATCAACATGAGCGCCACCTGGCCCGATCCGTAAGACGAGTGCGTACCGAACATCCCCATATGCTCTTTGGTCTGGTCTGTGTGCTGCGGTGTCAGGAGCGCATAAGTGAAGAGGATGATCCCTGCTATTGCCATGACTGCAGCGACTATCTTCGGCCATCGAATCAGACCTGTCACCTCAATCCCTGGATTGAGCACCCAAGCTATTTCAAGTGTGCCTAATGCCCGTCAAGGTGCAGGCACCCGACCCGCAAAGAAACGGTCGTAAGGCACAATCGAAGTCTTTGGCTTCGCGCCAATCCTTGGAAGCCCGGCGAAAGACTATTATTCAGGCGACGGCGTGCGCGACCATCGGTGTCTAGAATGGCGGAAGATGTACTCATTGTGCTGAACGACGCACCCTATGGGACAGAGAAATCCTACAACGGACTAAGACTCGCCATCGCCCTCCAGGCGCGAAGCAACAATGTGAACGTGTTCCTTATGGCAGATGCCGTCTTCTGCGGCGTGCCCAAGCAGGAGACTCCACAAGGATACTACAACATAAACGAGATGCTCGGCAGGGTCCTGGCAAAAGGCGGACGTGTTGCAGCCTGTGGAAGCTGCATGAAGGCAAGGGGGTTGAGCGTGGAGGGCCTTGTCAAAGGTATCGAACAGGGCTCCATGGTGCTTCTTTCAGAATGGACTGAGAAATGCGGCAAGATCCATTCCTTCTGATGGCGGGTTCATAAACCTGCCATAAGGTTGTTGCTCCTTGTCGGCGTGCGCGCTGTCGCTCCCGTGATTGGAAGAATGCGCATCAAGGAGTCCAGCTCGGCGCAATGACCCCATGATTGAGGGATGACCACACCTCTGGGTTCACATGGCGCGGGATGCACACAGTCTATCGTCGGAAAAGACCATATGGAGAAAACGCTGGAAAGGGTTTGTGGGTTTTACGCTGAACAGCACACATCACGGCATTGCCTGCCACGGCCAATACACGGCCAGGGGTCCCTGAAAGTCTGTGATGTCAGGTCCATTCCACCCGCCGACCGAAGGCAACTGATCTAGCGGCCATGGAGAACCATACATGACCAAGCTTTGAGAATACCATGCGACCACACCAGGGATGCTCGCCAAGCTCA
The DNA here is from genome assembly GCA_041479325.1 of Thermoplasmata archaeon. Taxonomy (GTDB): domain Archaea; phylum Thermoplasmatota; class Thermoplasmata; order UBA10834; family UBA10834; genus COMBO-56-21. Next base: position 844 of record JBGOXV010000201.1, on the reverse strand, counting down.
TTGTTACGGTCAGGACATTTCCATCCACGACGAAGTTGTCGAGAGGTGTCACAACGAATGGCGGAGAGCCACTCGTATGGTCCACCAGGGCTGCGCTGAAGTTAGCGCCGTCCCAGAGAATGTACACTACGTAGGGCGCATAGTAGCCACCATACGTAACATCGATGCTCAGATAGAAGTACCATGCCCATCTGACCTCAGTGATGCCCTGAGGCAGCTTGCTGTCCATCGTCAGTGGGGAGTCAACTGTGAGACCCGTGGTGACTGTGTTGCCCTTGACAGTGACCCATCCTGAACGAAGGTCCAGATAACCAGCGTTTGCGATCGGTGAGTTACCCGACCACCAGGAGAGCGGATCTCCGGCTTCGTGGCTTCCCTGAGCGGCTGAGTACCAAGGTTTGCCGAGATCCCCTTGCCTATCAGTGAAGCTGACCGTATTTGATCCGGCAGAAACACCACTCGGAACCAGCATTAGTCCTACTACAATCGCACTCAATACCGCTACCACTGTTTTTCTCACTAACTCCCTCCTCCTCGAACCACTAATGAGGTGTTCGTGCACCTCCTCTGCAGTCACCCACTTCCAGACTCATATATTCGGGTTGATGGGAGGGTTGACAAAACGGACGTTTCCAAGCGGCAAGATGGTCTTCAGTGTACTCAACGGAGTTTACTATCTTGTGGGCATGGGACGCCGACTCCGCGTTCCAGTCTCCTTGGATCTCTGAAGCCAATATTGAGGAAGTTCGTCTTGCCAGGTCGAGTAGATCCGCATAAGGTACCCGAGATTGGGCATCAGAGCCACGATGTCTTCGTCCTCATCGACCGCTGTGAGGATCTTGCG
>JBGOXV010000200.1:0-3036 GCA_041479325.1 Thermoplasmata archaeon | reverse complement strand
GGGAGATGTCCGCAAGTGTCGAATTCCTCTTCGTCTTGGTCTTCTCGTCCCAGACGGATATCCCGCACCCGTCGGTCGTATAGTAGTGGTGGGTGCCGTCGACAGGGAGATCGAACTCCTTGGTCCTTCCCGCGAGGACGATCTTGGATGGCACGCTCTTGATCAGTGACAGGATGACATCCTTGGGGAACCTGACCACCTTTGACCTGTCATCCACGAGCGCGCCCGCCTTCCTGAGGTCGGACCGGGCCGTGGAGCAAGGGATCCTGATCCCCGTCCTCTCCATGACATGCAGGGCGCCTTCGTGTATCCTCTTCTTGTCCGCTAGCTTCAGTATGCTCGTCGGCTCCCTGACCCTAAACCTCTGCTCGAAATATGGCATCTCCACCAGGCCTCCCTGCGCCGCTCGACCGAGTGTATTTCTGATGCCCTAAATAGCCGTTTGCGTTTTCCAGAGAATCCAATAATCAACCTTTCGTCTCCGCGCACTCACACCAGACCAGAACGGAGCTGGCCCATCCCGGGGTGCAAGTCCGCGCCCTCAAAACCATCGGCGCTCGGTTTATTAGGTTCTACCAGATTCCAGTCTGGAGCCTGACGAGGGCGAACCCATTGGCGGACATCATCAAAGCCGAGAACCTGACCAAGGACTACGGCGACCTGGTCGCAGTGAAGGGCATCAATTTCACTGTCGAGGAGGCGGAGGTCTTTGGATTCCTCGGACCGAACGGGGCGGGCAAGACGACGACGATGCACATGATCCAGTGCGTCTCACCGAAGACTTCTGGGAAGCTCGAGGTGGCAGGACTTGATGTCAGCAAAGAGCCCAGGGAGATAAAAAGGATCATAGGAGTCGCACCCCAGGAAACGAATCTCGATCCGGATTTCACTGTCATTGAGAACCTGCTGGTCTATGCGCGATACTTCGGGATCTCGCCCAAGGGGGCGCAGGAGAGATCCGAGAAGCTGCTAGAGTTCTTCCAGCTCGGTGGGAAGAGGGACACGGCTATCGACAAGCTTTCGGGTGGGATGAAGAAGCGCCTGCTCCTCGCGAGGTCGATGCTGAACGACCCGAAGATACTCATACTGGATGAGCCGACAGTGGGACTCGACCCACAAGCCAGGCACCTCATCTGGGACCTTATTGGCAAGATGAAGAAACAAGGGATCACCATCATACTCACAACACACTATATGGAAGAGGCGGCCGTGCTCTGTGACAGGATTGTCATCATGGACAACGGCCAGATCCTGGCGGAAGGAAGTCCAAGAGAGCTCGTCGCGAGGTTCGTCGCGAAGAGCGTGATCGAGGTGAAGAACAGTGCCATGGTACTCGATTGTCTCAAGGACAGCAAGGAAAGGATCCAGACGGAGATCGCCGGCGAGAACCTCCACATATTCACCAACGAGCCGAAGGAAACCCTGGAACTGCTCGTCAACTCGTGCGGGGTGCAGTCCACTACTGTCCGGGACTCGAGTCTTGAGGACGTGTTCCTCAAGCTGACTGGGAGGATGCTGAAAGAATGAGGCTCAGACAGCTCTTTGCGCTGCCTACCCTGAGCAGGCGGACGTTCGAGGTCTGGAGGCGGAATGCGAAGGTCTTCATGAAGACCTACAGGGTCAACTTCATACCGCCAGTAGTGGAACCCATACTCTACCTCGCGGCCCTCGGCTTCGGCCTGGGATTGTTCGTCAAAGAGATTGACGGGGTTTCATATGCTAAGTTCATCGCCCCCGCTCTGATCGGCATCACGATCATGAACGCAGCGTTCTTCGAGTGCACCTATGCGTCCTTCGTGAGGATGTACTTCCAGCGCACGTTCGATGCGATAATGGCCACTCCGCTCAATGTTGACGAGGTGATCGCCGGAGAGATGCTGTGGGGGGCGACCAGGAGCGTCATATCGACGAGCATCATGCTCGCGGTGATAACAGTCTTCGGCCTTGCGACCTATCCTTTCGCGCTCCTTGCCATACCGTTCGCCTTCGTGGGTGGACTGATGTTCGCTGCCTTCGGCATGTGCTTCACCGCCATCACCCCGAGGATAGATTCACTCAACTATCCAACCTCGCTGTTCGTCACGCCAATGTTCCTGGTAAGCGGTACCTTTTTCCCCCTGTCCGCTCTTCCGAGCGGAGTCCAGACGTTCGCGAACCTGTTCGTGCCACTCGTCCCCGTGGTCAAGATCTCGCGCGCTCTCACATTGGGTCGGATGGATATCGACTTGCTGCTGAGCTTGGTGTGGATTCTTGCCGTTGCAGGTGTTTTCTTCATCATCGCCGTGAACATGATGAAGAAGCGCCTCATTGTTTGAAAGGGGGCAAGTTTGAAATATCGCCTGCGCACTAATTCACTCTGTGGGTGGGAGGGTAGGTGCGCGAGATGCAGAACTCAAGGAACGTTCAGGCCAACCGTCTGGCCATGAAGATGGCGATCCTGGGCGGGATCACCCTCGCCGCAATCGTCGGTATCGCGATATTCCTGATTGTTTACATGAATTGAGAGACCTCAATCGGGAAAAGGCTTATCATTCTGGCAATGCTGATTGCGATCAGCATGGCAGAGAAGAAGGTAGTACTCTCTGAGAAGGAATGGAAGAAGCTCCTCACTCCAGAGCAGTACCGAGTTCTGCGGGAGAAAGGCACTGAGAGGCCCTGGACAGGCAAGTACGTCGAGACGAAGAAGCAGGGGACCTACAAGTGCGCGGCTTGCGGGAACTTGCTTTTCATGTCGGACACGAAGTTCGAATCGGACTGCGGATGGCCGAGCTTCACCGCTCCCGCCGCCGAGGAGAATGTCGAGTTCAAGCTGGACATGACCCTGTTCTCGGAGAGGACCGAGGTCGTATGCGGTAAATGCGGAGGACATCTGGGGCATGTGTTTGACGACGGCCCTCCCCCAACTGGGAAGAGATACTGCATCAATTCGGCAGCACTTGTCTTCGAAGAGCCGCCCGAACCCAAGAAGAGAGGGTGACGAAGCCCGATACCACCTGACCAAGAGGACCTCCATCCCATTTCGCCAATACCCTTATT
>JBGOXV010000199.1:0-3053 GCA_041479325.1 Thermoplasmata archaeon | reverse complement strand
TCAAACGCGGCCCAAGGGAACGTCATGTTGGAACTCGCGGGGTTGGATAGGGATTCGGCCTGGCACATGGCACAGAGCATGAACGCGAAGGACAGCGTCCGGGTAGTGGACGAAAGCCATGGCCATCCGCTGCTCCTGAGTTTGATGGCTCGCGGCGGGCCGGGTCAGTCCAAGGGGGATGTCATCTCCTTCATCGAGCGCGAGGTCTACTCCGCTGTATCCGAGAAGGAGCGCAAGGTCCTCGAGATCCTCTCGGTGTTCAGGCATCCAGTGACGGTGGATGCGATCCCTGACTCTGACTACACGGTTGTCTCCGGCCTCAGACAGAGGGCGCTCGTCGTGGAGCAAGAGGACGGAATATGGACACACGATCTGTTGAAGGATTTCTTCTCATCGCATCTGAGCGCCCAGGCGAAGAAGGAGTATCACTCCCTGGCGGCGACCTATTGCGACAGGAACCAGGGAGCGGAATGGAAGCTCGAGGCTCTGTATCACCTCGTCGAAGCGGATTCTTGGACGGAGGCCCTCCGGGTCGCCATCGCCAATGCGAGCGAGCTAGCGAGCGATTTTCCCGAGGAGACTCTCGCGTTCGTCTCGAAAATACCCTCGGATTCGGGGTCACACCGAGAGAATGCGGAGCTTCTCTTTCTTCGAGGCCAGTTGCACGAGGAACTCGGGAGAGAGGAATCCGCGTTGGCGGACCTCGAAGCTAGTCTGTCACTTCTGGGATCTGAGGAAGACGTGGCCAGGCGAGCGCTGGTCCTTGAGACCCAGGCGAGGCTCCGTTCGGAGGTGAGGAGATGGTCCGAGGCGCTCTCCGATCACCAGAAGGCCCTTCACATATACGAGAGATCGAATGATAAGGAGGGCCAGACTCGAGAATGGATCAACATCGGGGGCGTGCTGAGGAAGAAGGGAGATTTCGCCAACGCCAGGGAAGCCTACATGAAGGCACTTTCGCTCGCGACCCTGGATGAGGACAGACCCGCGGAAGCCGCATGCCTCAACAACCTGGGTTTGTTAGACCGGGACGAGGGCAGGCTGGGGGACGCGGAGGCCCGTCTCAAGGAATCAGTGAGACTTGCGCACGCAGTCAAGGACCCCTCCGGCGAGGCGAGGGGGTTAGAGAACCTCGCCGAGCTCCTGAGGGTGAAGCTCAGGGTGACCGAGATGACCGACCTGCTCCTGGAATCATCTGAGGCTTTCAGACGCGCGGGGGAAATGGAGGAATACAAGCGGCTTCAGGCGGCGTGTGCCGTGGCCCTGGGCGAGCAAGGGAAGCATGCTCGGGGCATTCAGCTTGCGGAAGCGGCTCTTGAGAATCCGGATATTCGAAAGCGCCGGGGGCTCTTCCAGAAGTCACCGAGATTCGATTCCGGCGACCTCGCTTTGTCAGAGGCCCTCGTCGACCTCCATCGCTCGTCTCATGACATGAGAAGGGCGCAGAAGGAACTGGTCAGGTTCATTGAGATGGCGAGCTCCCTCGTAGACCAAGGTGCGATCGCTCGGGGCAGACTCCTGCAGTCTATGGTCCATGAAGATGTTGGGGACCTCGATTCGTCGGCGAGGTCTCTCGATGATGCGGAGAGGATTTTGAAAGCCGTCGGCAACAGGGAAGGCCTCATAGCCGTGCACATGAGACGAGGCGCTTTGGAAGAGAAGCGTGGAAATCTTGCGGCTGCAGCGAGACATTATCAAGAGGCTGCGAACCAAGCCGAGCGGGCGGACAACGAATTCGCCAGGATGCTGGCTCGGGAGAGGCTGGCTTCGGTAGAGGGTCGAGCTACCCGGTAGGCCTTTCTTAGACTTCAGATTGAGAACAAACAACTATTTGGACGTCTTGAGGATGTGGGACCGTGGCGGGTCACTCACACAATCGGGAACCATCGTCGGCTTTCACCAACCCACTGTTGATAGCGATGGCGATCACCGCTGCCTTCACCGTCATCGAACTGCTCGGGGGGCTGCTCAGTGGCAGCCTGGCCCTCATGAGCGACGCGGGTCACATGTTCACCGACACAGTGGCATTGGCTCTCAGTCTGGTTGCAATCAGGATCGCCTACCGTCCCCCAACGGAAGAGCGGACGTACGGGTTCATCCGAGCGGAGATACTCGCCGCCCTGGCGAACGGGGCCATGCTGATTGTGATCACGATCATCATCTTGTACGAGGCTGTCTTGCGAATAATCAACCCACCGACGATCGAGGCTCCTCTGATGCTGGTCGTCGCGGTCGCCGGCCTTGTGGCAAACGCGGCCGGAGTCTTTGTCCTGCACGACAAGTCCAGGACAAGCCTCAACGTCCGAGGAGCCTTCTTGCACATGATGAGCGACCTCCTATCCTCGATCGCGGTGATCGTCGCAGCGCTGCTCATACTCTTCTTCAACCTGAAAATCTCAGACCCAGTGCTCAGCATCCTGATTGGGGCCATCATACTCTGGGGAGCGTGGAAGCTCGTGACCCAATCCTCTCAGATCCTGCTCGAGTCTGTCCCAGCTAGCATCAAGCTCGAAGATGTAAGGCAGAGCATCAAGATGGTAGGGGGCATCGTCGAGGTCCACGATTTGCATGTCTGGACGCTGTCATCTGGGCTTTACGCTCTCAGCGCGCACATAGTCGTCGAGGATCGGCTTTTGAGCGCGTGCTCGAACGTCGTGGCCGAATGCGAGGGAATGCTGGCAGAGAAGTTCGCGATTTCGCACACGACTTTCCAGCTCGAATGCGAGACCTGCGGGGAGAACGCGTGCGTCTTCCAGCCCACCCATGGCAAGGATGAAGGTCAACACGCTGCTGAGCCTGGGCATTCAAAGTGATTTGGGTCTGGCAGGGCCGGCGTTGGTCAGCGGGTCAACATTGTCGTTGTCCATTCGAACAGTTGCGCGGTCATCGTTCCGATCATCGCATCGGCATGAGCGCGGACGGTATATTTCGAAACAATAATCCGCTTGACGGACATCACCAGCTCAAGGAGACAGGTTGATGGAAGGTGTGAAGACGGGCCCCAAGCTCAAGATACTCACCGAAGACCAGATTGACGAGATACACGAGGCATC
>JBGOXV010000198.1:0-3057 GCA_041479325.1 Thermoplasmata archaeon | reverse complement strand
GCTGTTCTGAACAAGTCGATCAATGCACAGGTTATGGTGGAGCTCAAGGGGAAGAGGGGATACCGCGGCGTACTCGACGGGTACGATCCGCACATGAACCTCGTGCTCCGCAACGCCGAGGAGACCTACGAGGGCCAGGTCGTCCGGAAGATGGAAGCCACGATCGTCCGCGGGGACAACGTAATATACATTTCACCTTGAGGTAAGGCCAAATGACGAAGGGCACTCCATCGATGGGCAAGCACAGTGGCAAGAAGACCCACATAATGTGCCGCCGATGTGGCAAGCGCGCATATCACGTAAGACACAAGGTCTGTGCCTCGTGCGGCTTCGGCGCGACTGCGAAACTGAGACACTACAACTGGGCGAAGCAGCACTAATGAAACGCATTCCTATGAGAGGGGGTTGAGGTCAACGGAGCCTGAGCACCCGCAGGATGAGTGTGGCGTTTTCGCAATAGCCTCAATTTCAAACGTTTCCACGGACATATTCTACGCGCTAAGGACCCTGCAACACAGAGGGCAGGAGTCCGCGGGCATCGCCGTCTACAACAACGGCATCAAGGCGATCAAGGGCATGGGATTGGCGCACGTGGCGCTGAAGCCGGATGACATCAAGAACCTGAAGGGCGACCTTGGGATCGGCCATGTCCGCTATTCCACAGTGGGATCATCGACGATAGAGAACGCACAGCCGATAGTAGTCTCGACGAACTACGGGGACATCGCACTGGCCCACAACGGCGAGATAGTGAACGCCGACAGGATCATGGACGACCTGAAGAAGAAGGGCTGGGCGTTCATCACCTCATCGGATTCAGAGATCGCCGTGAGACTGCTGGCGAACGACATAGCGAACACGGGTGACCCCGTGAAATCGCTGAAGAACCTCATGTCACTCCTGCAGGGCTCGTACTCGATGTGCATCATGATAGACAACAGGGTCTTCGCGATCAGAGACCCATTGGGGTTCCGACCACTCTGCGTCGGAAGGACCAAGGGCGGGTATGCGGCGGCCTCCGAAAGCGTGGTCTTCGACACCCTTGGCGGGGAGTTCATACGCGACGTCGAGCCTGGAGAGATCGTCGAGCTGTTGCCGGGCGAGGTGAAATCGATCAAGACCAGCCTCTCCAAGGGCAAGGCGCACTGCATGTTCGAATGGGTGTACATCGCACGGGCGGACTCTTGCATTGACACGAAGCTGGTGTACGAGGTGAGGCGGAGGATCGGCCAGAGACTAGCGAAGGAACAACCGGTCGAGGCGGACGTGATCGTCCCCATCCCAGATTCCGGGAGGTCGCACGCGATCGGCTACTCGGAGGCCTCAGGCATACGCTACTCGGAGGGCTTGATGAAGAACAGGTACGTTGAGCGAACGTTCATCATGCCCGACCAGTCCGACAGGACAACGAGCGTCATGCTGAAGCTGAACCCGCTGAAGAGCATCCTCAAGGATCAGAGAGTCGTCCTCGTGGACGACTCGATCGTCCGCGGAACGACGATCCGGCAGATCGTCCAGATCGTAAGGAACGCGGGAGCGAAAGAGGTGCACGTAAGAGTCGGCTCTCCTCCGATCAGGGCTCCCTGCTACTTCGGCATAGACATGAAGACCCGAGAGGAATTCGCGGCCACGGGAAGGACTATCGAGCAGATCGGCAAGATGATCACGGCTGATAGCCTTGGATACATCTCGGTCGAGGGATTGGTGGATGCGATCGGCCTGCCGGCAGGAGATCTCTGCCTCGGATGCCTTACCGAAGAATACCCATTGCCAGTTGCGGGCGAGAAGACCAGGTACCAGAAGAAGATAGATGCCTGGATGTGAACACGAGACATCATGGCCGTGCTCGGCAAGTTTTAACTAGACCTACCCTATACATCGCAAAAACAACATGGGCCGGTAGATCAGCGGCAGATCGCCCGCTTGGCATGCGGGAGGTCGCGAGTTCAAATCTCGCCCGGTCCACATTAACACATCCTTATTCCGAACTTGACTCCGGGTTTCTTCTCCGCCCACCGCTCCATCGAGTCTATGCTCTGCGCCGTGTAGAAGTAGCACTCTGCTCGGTTGTTCGGCATCACTAACAGGACACGAATTCGGTTCCCTGCTCCAGCTTCGCTCTTCGCAACGAATTGTAGACCCCTTCGAGTATGCACGCTTCGGTCACATACCCATAGAAGTCTCCCTTGTCAAACACGGCTACTGTCGAAACCCCGGAATTGGCCATCGCCTTCGCGACCCATCTAAGATCGAGTGCCAGGTCCGTGAGGATCACCAACGGTTTCGACATCACTTCCCTGACCTTCACCTTCTTTGGATCCTTGCCCTCGGCGATGACCTTGGTCACGATGTCCTTCTTCGTGATTATCCCGTACGCATCGTGTTTGTCCTTCCTCGGGACCAGAAGGGTGAAGCAGTTCTTTTGAAGCATCTCCTGCGTCGCGGCGTGCACGGTCTCTCCAGGTCCCACAGAGTGCAGTTCCCATGTCTTCACGACGTCTCTCAGCACTAGAGGGGTTGACGTCACTGCTCCGCCCCCTTCTCCGTTCTTGTCTTTGAGGCAGCCGCCCGCAGGATATCCACGTCTGAGACGAATCCAAGAAAAACATCTTTATCAAAGACGGCGATTCTTGAGACACCCTCATTTCTCATCTTCTTTGCAACCCATTTGATATCGAGGTCGAGGTTGTTCATCACCACAAGAGGCTTTCTCGCAAGGTCAAGCACTGGAGTGCTTGCTAGCTCCTTGCCGTATGCTATTGCTTCAGCCACCAAATCCCATCTCGTGATGATTCCATAGGCATCGTTAGGACCAGTCCTGTCAATGAGAAGATAGTCCGTCTTGTTTTCCATCATAGACACGAGCGCGTCACTCGCGGTCGCGTTCGGCTGAATCTTCACGGGTTTGGAGCCGCTGACGATGTCTCTTAACTCCATCGAGGACCTCCCCAGCGAAAGGGTAAACTTTGTTATCGCTCTGACCGTATAAGTACATTCTGGATTCCGTCCTGGGAGAGGGCGGATCTCGCTTGCTCGATCTTGAGTTCGCGGATTGGG
>JBGOXV010000197.1:0-3096 GCA_041479325.1 Thermoplasmata archaeon | reverse complement strand
CGATCCAGCCAGTCAGGGAGATCGGCATGATAGCCCACGAGAAGGGCATACCTTTCCACACGGATGCGGTCCAATCGATCGGCAAGATGCACGTCGACGTGAAGGCGGAGAACATCGACCTCCTCTCGCTTTCGGCGCACAAGTTCCACGGACCGAAGGGCATAGGCGCACTCTTCGTCAAGAAGGGCACGAAGATCGAGCCCATAATACAGGGAGGAGGGCAGGAGAGGGGGCTGCGGTCCTCCACTGAGAACGTCCCTGGCATCGTCGGGCTGGGCAAGGCGGCCGAGATCGCCAAGCGCGATTTCGAGCACACCTGCGCCACGATGAAGTCCCTGAGGGACAAGATGATCAAGCAGGTCCCAGAGCTGATTCCGAGGGCATATGTGAACGGCAACAAGACCCGGCGCCTCGTCAACAACGCACATTTCAGGTTCGATTTCATTGAAGGCGAGGGGCTCATCCTTCAGCTCGACCTGAAGGGCATCGCCGCGTCGACTGGCTCGGCCTGCTCGACGGGGTCCTTGGAGCCCTCGCACGTGCTTCTCGCGCTGGGCCTGACGCACGAACAGGCCCACGGCAGCCTCAGGGTGACACTGGGACGGGAAAACACTCAAGAGGAGGTAGATTACTTACTCGAAGTGTTACCCGGCATCGTATCGAAGCTGAGAGAGATATCCCCGTTCAGTGCCGAGAGGCCGATGGGGCCGGGGGAAGGTGGCAACTGTGTACAGTGACAAGGTGATGGAGCACTTCTCGAACCCGAGGAACGTCGGGGAGATCCCGGACGCTGACGGGATCGGGAAGGTGGGAAACCCCCAGTGCGGGGACGTGATGTGGCTTTACATCAAGGTGAAGGACAACATCATCACGGACATCAAGTTCAAGACCTTCGGCTGCGGGGCGGCCATCGCCACCAGCTCGATGATCACAGAGCTCGCCAGGGGGAAGACGATAGAAGAGGCGAAGAAGATATCCAGGGCGGACGTCGCGGACGAACTGGGAGGACTGCCCGCTGTGAAGATGCACTGCTCGAACCTCGCCGCGGATGCGCTCAAGGAAGCCATCAAGGACTACGAGGCGAAAAAGGCCGCCAAGGCGAAGCCGGTCTAGGCCGCTGGCTGGTCGAAGGGCAAGAAAAGTTCTAGTAGCTATACCTGCAATCCCAAGGGGAGCGGAATGACGCACCTTGCGGTCGACATCTGCGGGATCCATCTCAAGAACCCCACGATTCTAGCCGCGGGAATTCTGGATGAGACGGGCAAAAGCATGATCGAGGTCGCGAAGGCTGGTGCCGGAGCGATAGTGACAAAATCCGTCGGCCGGGAGCCGAGGACTGGTCACTCGAATCCTTCCATCGTGGAGCTCCACGATGGCCTCCTGAACGCGATGGGGCTGCCCAACCCGGGAATCGATTACTTCGCCGACGAGATCAAGGAGGCAAAAATGGGCGGGGTGCCCATAATCGGGAGCGTCTTCGGCGGCACCGAGGACGAGATCGCGGACCTCGCGGCCCAGATGTCCCGGTGCGGGGTTGATGCGGTTGAACTGAACCTGAGCTGCCCGCACGCAAAAGGATACGGAGCGGAGCTCGGCTCGACGCCCGAGATGGTGGAGGTTGTCTGCCGGAAGTCGAAGAGGGGCGTCAGCGTCCCGCTGTTCGCCAAGCTGACGCCGAACACGTCGGATATCGCCGCGCTCGCGGTTGGAGCGGAGCGCGGAGGGGCCGATGGCATCGTCGCGATCAACACAGTAAAGGGGATGGCAATCCAGCCAGAGGCAAGGAGGCCTATACTGGCCAACAGGATCGGAGGGCTCTCCGGACCGGCGATCCGCCCGATAGGGGTGAGAAGCGTCTACGAGATTTTCGAAGCCGTGAAGATACCTGTCATCGGGGTGGGGGGCATAACCTCGGGAATGGACGCTCTCGAGTACATCATGGCGGGTGCAAGCGCGGTCCAGATCGGCACGGCGGTCTGGTCCGAGGGCTTGGAAGTATTCAACAAGACATGCAAAGAGATGCTCCGGTTCATGGTGGAGAACGGGATCGAGAGTGTTCCCGAGATGGTGGGGGTGGCGCATCCTGACAGGCATTAGGATGTACACTATCAAGGAGCATCTGGACGAGACTCCATCGATCAAGACGATCAGACTCGCTGGCGATTTTGAAGCCATCGCGGGACAGTTCGTTATGGTCTGGGTGCCTGGGGTGGACGAGTTCCCGATGTCCCTGTCGTATACGGGCGAGGGATTCGGGGTCACCTATCAGGTGCTGGGAGACGGGACGAAGGCTTTGGGGAACAAGAGGCCCGGGGAGAAGATCGGGATAAGAGGTCCCTACGGCAAAGGGTTCGCGATCCATGGCAAGAGGCTGCTGGTCGTCGGCGGGGGAACGGGCATGGCGCCCCTTGGGCTCTTCGTCGAGGACGCGGTCGAGCACAAGGCCTCGGTCACCGCGATCGTCGGTGCGAGAACAGCCAAGGAACTTCTCTTCGAGAGCAGATGCAGGAAAGCGGGAGCGGAGGTGCTCATCACGACAGATGACGGGAGCACCGGATTCAAGGGGCTGGCAACGGAGCTTGCGAATGAGATCCTAGCCAAGAAGAAGTTCGACATGGTGTACGCATGCGGGCCAGAGAAGATGGTGGTCGGGCTCCTTAGCCTGGTGAAAGGCAAGTCTCTGGGGCTTCAGGCATCCCTGGAGAGACACATGAAGTGCGGCATCGGGATATGCGACTCATGCGCACTTGACGGGAAGCATGTCTGCCGGGACGGACCCGTTTTCGCGGACACGGAACTCAGATCGTTCGAACAGCTCGGCAAGACGAAGCTCGACGTGACGGGAAGGAAGACTCCTTTGTAATCTTCTCGCTCTGATTCTTCGGCAGGATGCTTGAATCAGAGCGATATTCTTGACGAGTGGAGAATCGCCGAGGCGAAACTAGTGCCTTTTGGCAATAATGTCGCAAAAGTCAGCAAGTCATACTAGGACTGTAGCTACTCCGAAACTCTCTTTAACATCGAAACATAACACATCACAAGAGGCGACACAATGCCAGAAACAGTCAGAAAATGGAACCAAGTCTACGAGATGAT
>JBGOXV010000196.1:0-3108 GCA_041479325.1 Thermoplasmata archaeon | reverse complement strand
GCTCGCGCCCGAGGCGGCAGGCCTGGACTCGATTGCCACCGGGTTCAAGCTCATCAGCAAGGACGACTTCGACAATATGGCGCGACAGTTCCCCTTGTACGACGCGTTGTACGCGTTTTGCAGACAGAAGACGGGGCAGATAAGCTGACTCGAGAAGTTCTCTCGGTTCTGAAGGTCTGACAAGATGGTATTTGATTGGATGACCAGGGACGGGAAACTCCTGCTCACCACGCGAAGTGTGAGGAGCTTCGGCTATGGATTCCTCAGTGTCATACTGGCTATCTATCTCCACCTGATCGGATTCAGTGATGTCCTCATAGGGGCGGTCCTGAGCGCAACTCTGTTGGGGAGCGCAGTTTTCACAATCTTCGCTAGCACCTACGCGGACAGGATTGGTCGTAGAAGGATGCTCCTGCTCCTGGCGCTCCTGATGGCGATATCAGGGATCATGTTCGCTCTGACGGAAAACCGAATCGCTCTCTTCGTAGCAGCGATAATCGGCACTCTGAGCCCTACGGGTTCGGAGATAGGTTCATTCCTTCCGATGGAGCAAGCCATTCTCCCCCAGACGACTTCGGAGGAGAGAAGGAACTCCGCGTTCGCTGCCTACAATACCGTGGGTACGCTTTCCTCCGCGGCGGGTACTCTCTTCAGCGGCTTGGCCGCCGTTCTCCAGAACTCGTTCAATTTCGGCCAGTTGGAATCGTTCCACGTCCTCTTCCTGGTCTACTCGGCGCTCGCGCTTACTGCCGCCGCGCTTTACCTGGCGGTGTCGAGCAAGGTAGAACTCCAGAAGGAACATCCAGAACGACCTCGGAAGAGACTGTCCCCCGAATCCCGCACAATAATCGCCAAGCTCTCAGCGCTGTTCGGCCTGGACGCATTCGCTGGAGGGTTCGTGCTGCAGACGATCATCTCATTCTGGTTCTTCACGAGGTACGGGGTCTCTGAGGGGACCCTATCCGTCATCTTCTTCATCGCGGGGATACTCACCACCATCTCGTTCTACGCCGCAATCAGGATCGCCAGAAGGATCGGGCTCATCAGAACCATGGTGTTCACGCACATCCCATCGAATGTCCTGCTGATGCTCGTGCCTGTCGCCAACACCTTCATCTTATCTCTGGCATTCTATTTGGCTCGGCAGGCGATTTCGCAGATGGACGTGCCGACGAGGCAGTCCTACACAATGGCGGTCGTCTCCCCTGAGGAAAGGATTCCCGCTGCGGGCATCACTAGCATATCCAGAAACCTGGCGCAAGCCACCAGCCCCTCGTTGTCGGGGTACGCCATGCAGGCGATCTCACTGTCCTCGCCATTTTTCATCGGCGGGTCGCTGAAGATCATCTACGATGTCGGAGTCTACTTCAACTTCAGGAAGGTCAAACCACCCGAGGAGGAATAGCATCAGCCTGGAGTCATCACGAGGTCGACCAGCCAATGGTTGGTCCTGAAGACATGCTCCCCGGGCTTGAACTTGATTGGCTTCTGAAAGAGAGGACCGTCGTAGACGAATGTGTGGTACTCGCCGTTCTCCCCACAGTAAGTCGAGCCCGTCCCCGCCTTTCGACCCTCGTCGAGACGGAAGAGCCACGCGTCGTCCAAGGTCTTTGCCAACTCTGTCTCACTGAAGAACGCAGCGTCAACACAGACCGTCACCGCTTTGAAGCCTGCTGCAATGAACTCTGAAAGGAGTTCCCTTTGATCAGCTCCCCACAGCGGGAAGTGCGGCCTTAGGCCCACATCCTTGCAGACGCCTTCGCACCATTCGCGATTCTGCTGGACGTCAATGTCCCCGAAGACCATGTTGCCTATGTCCAGGGCCTTGAGTTCCTGGAGTGAGGAGATGAAGACCTCCCTATAATCATCATCGCCCACCCTCTTTTGGATGAGCGGGATTCCCATCGAACGGGCCTGGGCCTGAACGAGCTCGGCCTTCACTCCATGGAATGCCACACGGTCGGATTCCCTGCGAACGGTGTTCAGGAGATAGTCAACCTTGGTCCCGCCCCGGACGGTCTTCCAACAAGCTAGGCAGCTGTCCTTGCCACCGCTCCATGAAATCGCAGTGCCTGCCATCGGGCGGTCCATGCAATCGCATCACTTAGAGGTTCCCATGCGCCATCCGGACCGGCTGTATCAGGTCCTCGCCCTCGTTGCGCGGGTTGTTCACGTCTTGAGAGACGCGGTGAGAATCCATCTCTTGAGAAGGATAGGGTTGAAGAATCCGCTCGAGCGCATCATCTTCGAGCGGCCCCTCTGCGATCCAAGTCGCCTCTTCTTCCCGCCTGAGTATTACGGGCATCCTGTTGTGGATCTCGCCTGCAACGACATTCGGTAGAGTTGTCACGATCGTGTAGCTCTGGACGTTCTTCCCATCGGGCGCCTTCCAGTGTTCATACAGCCCAGCGAATGCGAATATCGAATCATCCTTCAAATGTAAGTAGTAAGGAATCTTCGCGTCACCCTGTTTCTTCCATTCATAGAACCCAGTGGTCGGGACGAGGCATCTCCTCTTCTTCAACGCAACCCGGAATGCGGGTCGCTTGTCGATCGTTTCGCCTCTTGCGTTGATGAGTCGATTCCCGATTTTCATGTCCTTTGCCCACGACGGTATCAACCCCCATCTCATCGTGACGGCCTTGTTCACGGTCTCGTGGATGATCACCGGGGCCTCTTCGGATGGCGCAATGTTGAACCGAGGCTCGAGCTTCGCCTGAAGATCGATGACTTCGAACCTCGTCCTGAAGCCCTGAATGAATGCTAGTGCGTACCTGCCGCACATGGTCGAGAAAAGGAGGGGTCACGGAATAAGGGTATTGGCGAAATGGGATGGAGGTCCTCTTGGTCAGGTGGTATCGGGCTTCGTCACCCTCTCTTCTGGGGTTCGGGCGGCTCTTCGAAGACAAGAGATGCCGAATTGATGCAGTATCTCTTCCCAGTTGGGGGAGGGCCGTCATCGAACACATGCCCCAGATGTCCTCCGCATTTGCCGCAGACGACCTCGGTCCTCTCCGTGAACAGGGTCATGTCCAACTTGAACTCGATATTCTCCTCGGCCACGGGAGCGGTGAAGCTCGGCCATCCGCAGTCCGATTCGAACTTCGT
>JBGOXV010000195.1:0-3144 GCA_041479325.1 Thermoplasmata archaeon | reverse complement strand
ACCATGTCCTTGTCCGAATCGACACCCTTGACCTTCACGAGGGGGCTGAAAAGCTCCATCGTGAAGCCTGGTCCACACCCCACGTCCAATGCCCTCAGGGCGTACTCGCTGGGCCCATCTGCACCGATTATCTTCTCCTCCAAGAGCCAGAGTAGCGAATCTCTTAGCCACATCGACTGCCTCTTGAGTTGATTTTCCAGCCCTTGATTCATCTTGTTCGTAGGCCGAGATGCATTGTCTCGCAAAAGGCTTTCCGGGGAATTGTGGCCGGGCGCACAATTTAAATTCGTCCAGAGATTCACACGTACGACGCTAATGGCCCTTCGTCTCAAGTTTTGGAAGAACGAGATCGCGGATGTCATTGGGGAGCAGCACAAGCAGCCAGGCCTCCTCTCCGATTTCATTCTGGGGAGCCAGGACGGCATCGTGAATGTCCTTGGCGTGATCCTCGGTGTGGCGATTGCATCGCACGAGTTCAAGATCATTCTCGCAGGCGGGCTCGCCGCGACCTTCGCTGAATCCATCTCGATGGCGGCGGTTGCATACACCTCAACTACTGCCAGGCGGGGGTTCTACCTCGCAGAGCTAGAGCGAGAAAAGCGGGAGATGAAGGAGCAGCCGGAGAGCGAGAAGGAAGAGGTCAGGACGATACTTAGGCGATGGGGTATCCAGGGACCGGAGCTGGAGTCGGTCCTCATGCAAGTCACGGCCGACCCAAAAGCGTGGCTCGATATCATGATGACCAATGAGCTCAACCTAAGCCCGGTCGACCCGAAGCAGGCGAGCAGGAGCGCCGTGCTCGTGGGCATAGCGGCCATCGTCGGATCCATCATTCCCTTGATTCCCTTCATCGTGTTCAATAATGACATCACGCTGGGCATCGCAGGTTCCTTGATCGTGAGCTCTGCCACCCTGTTCTCGATCGGCTGGTGGAAGGCCAAGATGACCGTCGGCCGACCTGGGAGGAGCGGGATGCAGATGTTGATCATCGGGATAGCGTCAGCCCTCGCGGGGTTCGCGATCGCTTACCTCGTATCGGGTGGAAAGCTGTTCTGAGCCGATTGGTCGGTCTAAGGACCCCTGCCCGAGATGAACTCGCAGTACCCGTAGCTGATCGGTCCCTTCTTCGTCGTATCACAAGGGAACTCGGGACATTCGAAGCAGAGCCTGACGCCCTTCTTGAACGCACATGTCGCCACGGCGCACATCTCATTCATTTGAGGAGTGCATCCCTGCGTCCCGTGTGGGCACATGCCCTTTGTCATCCTCGGGCACGCCTCGCAGGCGATCCCGCAGACACCGATCTTGATATCGTGTTTCAAACGCATTCCCCGAGCACATAATCGGGGCTCGCACTGTTAAACATTCTCGCCGCATATCGGCAAGCAACTACGACCCCGGTAGGACTGGCTGGTTGATGTGCCCCACATCCTATATAGAGGTAGCGTATACCGCTTTTAGGCAGAGGCCTTTCGGAGGCCCTGGCATGAGAAGATACAAGGACATCCCGCTTTGGAAGAACGTCAGCCCGAAACAGTGGACTGATTGGAAATGGCAGGTGAAGAACAGAATCACTGACGTGGACACACTCGCCCAAGTGATCAACCTCACACAGAAAGAGAAGAACGACATCACTCATTCTATGAAGTATCTGCGGATGGCCATCACACCCTACTACGCATCGCTGATGGACCCGGACGACCCCGAGGACCCGGTTCGGAAGCAGGCTGTGCCCACCCTTAACGAGATTCATGTGGCAAAGGACGAGATGGAGGACTCCGTCGGAGAGACTGTGGACTCCCCTCATCCCGGGCTGACCCACAGGTACCCGGACCGGGTGCTCCTGCTCCTGACTGACCAGTGCAGCATGTACTGCAGACACTGCTGCCGGCGAAGGATTGTCGGCCAGACGGACCACCAGAGGAGCTGGGAGGAGATCAAGGAGGGCATAGACTACATCCGCGACACGCCTCAGGTCAGAGATGTCCTCCTCTCAGGTGGCGACTGTCTCCTTGTCTCCGACGAATTCCTCGAGAAGGTCATCAGGGAGATCAGGAAGATCAAGCACGTGCAGATCGTTAGGTTGGGCACCAGGACCCCATGTGTGCTGCCGTACAGGATCACCCCTCAACTGATCAAGATGCTGAGGAAGTACCATCCGATCTGGCTCAACACGCACTTCAACCACCCGAATGAGATCACCCCGGTGTCGAAGCGCGCAGTCGAGATGCTTGTCGACGGTGGAATACCCGTCGGCAACCAGACCGTGCTGCTGAAGGGAGTCAACGACTGCCCGACCATCATGAAGAAGCTTGTCCAGGACCTCACAGCGATCAGGTGCAGGCCGTACTACATCTACCAGTGCGACATCGCGAAAGGCATCGAGCACTTCAGGACCTCGATCGCGAAGGGCATCGAGATAATCGAGAACCTGAGGGGTCACACTTCAGGATTCGCAGTCCCTGAGTTCATCATAGACGCGCCCACGGGCGGGGGTAAGATACCGGTCGGACCGAACTACCTGATCTCGATGAGCGACAAGAGGGTCGTGCTTAGGAACTACGAGGGCGGCATATTCTCGTTCCCCGAGGCTCCTGGCGACCGCGAGAGCAAGTGCCCGCCGTCATGCAAGATGTGCAAGGACTATGAGTATCTCGAATCGAAGGAAGGCGTTGCCGGCGTGCTCTCAGGCAGGAAGATGTGCCTTATTCCCGAGGGCACGATGAGAGAGCAGCGCAGGAAAGGGTACGAAAAGGCGCGCAAGGCCGAGCACAAGGTGCCTCCGAACTGCAACGAGTGCGAGTGAAACCTCTGAACCAACACGCGGGATATCGACCGCGTGCTTCAAAACCCATTACTTCTTCTTGTCTTCAAGCGAGGCCTTGCGGATTATGTAATTGCCAGAGTGTCTCTCCCAATGAGTCTCCGCTTCCTCGATCACTATGGACTTCGAGAAGTTCGGAGCGTCGAGCACGAATGTCTCGATCTCGCCCCCCTCGCCAGAAGGGCTTATCCTGTACTCGTCCCGCAGCTTCTCCAACTCCCTGATCGAGTCCGAGGTGATTACCTTCCCCAGCCATCCCTCGTCGAATCCCTCGGCGTACACGCCGGCGACCATGAACTTGAGCCCCGCGTGGACCATGT
>JBGOXV010000194.1:0-3169 GCA_041479325.1 Thermoplasmata archaeon | reverse complement strand
TCTGGCGCTTCTGGCTCCTGCGGGAGTGTTATGGGCGCCTCGCCGGGCTCTGGGCCCTTGCCCGTGGTTGTGACCTCGCTCCTGCGGATCTCAATCCTCTTGATAGGCACGATGATCTTTGATGCGTCCGAGATCCTCTTTGAGAGCTCGCCCATGATGATCATGCGGACGAACTCGCCGATGGTCGCACCTGAGGCGGCCTTCTTGGTCTCCTCCTGCATGATCAGCCTGATCGCGGTCTCCTGGGACGCCTGGATCCTCTGCTCCGATACGGCCATTGGCTTCACCTTCATCGCCCAGCCGTCCTTGGTGTTGACATTCACCACGGCGTCCGTCTTCGTCCTCTTTCTCCTGGTGAGCCTCCGGACATAGTCGCTGGTCAGGTCGTGACCGTTGAAGACCGTGTGCGCGTCCAGGCCGGAGACGTTGATTACCTTGAACTTGATCTTGATGTGCATCTTCGAGAAATCGCCTGTCAGGTCCTGGACCGTGGCTTCCGTGATCCTCCCCATGACTCCGTCAGGGTTGTCGGCGGGCGTCTCGCCCAGCTGCATCTTGCTGAACATCTCTGGGGCGTAGATCTTGTACCACTCCTTCGCCCTCCACTTGTCCTTGACCTTCTTGGCCGTGATTCTTGGTTTTGGCGGCAATATGATACCTCTTTGTGAATCGATTGCGAGTAGGCTCGATAACGGGTCTCATTATTAAAAGGTTGCTCCAATGCATTGTTCTCGAATCGGTGCTGAGACGTACAGGGCCAGACGGTCTGCGAGTTCTCATTTTCGAAGGTTCTTTTTCTTCGTCCCTGCCTTCTTCGAGTCCATCTCCGCAAACAGCCAAAGCATCGTGACGACGCACTTCTCGAAGTCCTTCATGCTCTTGACGACCGCGTACTCGTTCGGCGCGTGTGCACCACCGCCACGACCCAACCCTACGCCTCCCCATGGCACCCCGAGGAAGTCGTTGAACAGGTAGAGCGGAGCTGAACCCGCTACCATCGGCCATACCTCCGGGTCCTTCCCATGGTACCTCATCGCATCGATGCTCGCCTGCGAGACATCTTCGCGGACGGACACTTTCGTCAACGGATAATCCACGTAGTGCACGATCTTGATGTCGGAGAATCCCCTCTTCGCGAGGTGTTTCTTCACTTTCTTCCTGGTGTCCTCGATCGTCATGTCGGGCACGAGCCTGATGTCGATCTTCGCCTTCGCCCTCGCGGGCAGGACTGTCTTCGTCCCCTCCCCGTTGTATCCTGCCTCCAGCCCACAAATGTTGAGGGACGGCTCAAAGAGGTACTTCTTCACCAGCTCCTCCTTGGTCCCCTTGACCTTGAAGTCCTTTATCCCGAGATCCTTCTTGTACAAGTCGATGTCGAACCTCTTGGCTAGCACATGTATGAGCTGCAGGTCGTCCTTGTCGGGGCCCACGACATTGTCCCAGAGCCCGTCCACAGCCGGCACTTGGTTATCGTCTACGAGTGTCGAGATTGCCTTCGCGAGTCTCCAGACTGGGCTCTTGACCCAGACCGCATCGCTACTGTGGATCTCGTTCTCGGGCCCTCCCTGGTACTTCCCGTCGGCGATGAGGTCGAAGTACACGCATCCCTTCATCCCGAGGGCGATCACGGGCACCCCATCCGCGTTCTCCATGTAGTCGCACGATATGGCCGCATCTGCCTTTGACAGCGTTTGCTTGTTCTTGTGGACGTAGTTTGGAAGGCTCAAGCCGCCGAGCTCCTCCTCCCCCTCGATCAGGAACCGCACGTTCACGGGCATCGAGTTGTTGTCCATCATCGTCCTGATTGCCAAGAGGGTCCCCGCGAGCGAGCCCTTTGAATTGTACACTCCCCTATTGATCAGGATGTCCCCGAAACACTTGTCCTTGACGATCGAGGCCGCGAACGGCGGTGTCTTCCACTCTGAAAGGTCGCCGACTGGCTGAACATCGTACATTCCATAGAGCAGAACGGTCTTCTTCGCGTCCACATCGAGATGTCCGTGCACCAATGGCCAGCTCTTGCCAGGTGCTCTGAACATCCCTGTCTTCGCGCCGAGCTTCGTGAGCATGTCCTCGATCATTCCGGCGGATTCCTCTATGCCCTCACCAGTGAACGAAACGGCGGGAACCTTGAGAAGTTCCCTCGTCTCTCTCAGATGGCTGTCCCAGTTTCTGTCTATCTTCTCGTGAAGCTCCTCTATGACCATACGTAGAACCCCTCGATGTCCATGTGCGAGCCCAGTATGCGCAGAGCCCGCGTTCGATGTCCCCTTTACGCACCCAAGAACCGAGGCTTCTTCTTGTCCTCTTGCAACACTACGTGCTGGATCGGGGCGCCATGGCACTTGAGCGCCTTCTCTTCGTCCTCGTATATCTTTCCGCACTCGAAGCATTTGTAGAGCTTCTTCGTCATCCAGCGCAATCTCCCAGGTCGGCCTTGGCGGGTGTCTGACCCTGATTCGAAAAGGCCGATTAATAACTTTCTCAGCTCACGGTGTCGATTCACGCCTTCAAATGACGAGCGAGGGCGGCTTTCGAGTCGGCCGCGAGCTTCGCGTCCTGCTTCTCAAGGTCCTTTTCGAGGTCTTCCATCGTCGGCGGGTCCTTCAGGAAGACCGGAACATAGCATGTGGTCGTGTCGATGTTCAATATCGCCACGATGTCCATATCTTCCAGTACCCGCTCATCGATCGCGGCCTTGAAATCAATGAACGGTCGGATGTCTGGGGGCACGTTCTTCAGCTCGGTTATCGCGACGAGTCTGGCAACGTGCATCTTCGGACAGCCTCCCAAAAACTCAGAGGTTTACTTTGGTCTGGTGCACTTCGAGCCCGAGTTTCTCCCTCTCCATACCGAACGCAAGGCCGAGCAGTTGTGACAGGTGCAGCACCGGGATCTTGTTCGGCATGTCTTTCAGCTGCGGCTGGCTGACATCATATTGAAGGTGACAGAACGGGCAGCAGTCCACTATGACCTCTACCCCGGCCGCCTGCATGTTCTTCAGGTTCTCAGCGGTCATCTTCAGGGCCACGTCCGGCGTCCTCGCTCTGACGCCTCCGCCTGCGCCGCAGCACATGCCCTTGTCCTTGTAATTGACGCTGGTCATGCCCGCCGCCTCGACTATGTCGTCGAACACGTGCGGTCTCTCTGCGTCATCGATCTTCTTCAC
>JBGOXV010000193.1:0-3187 GCA_041479325.1 Thermoplasmata archaeon | reverse complement strand
GCGGTGACGAACCACGGGTCGAATCCGACAACGTCATCCATGACCTTCTTCTTCCAGGCCATGTTCCCGCTGGGGTACGAAATGTCCATGCCCCGGAGATACAGCTCGACCCTTTCGAGCTCCTCGAACGCGTGATAGCCGATGTTTATCGTCCTGCCAGCGGCGATGTCGAAATCCTTCAGGGTCTTCCTCAGCTCCTTCAACCAGAAAGGGTTCGCGATGCAGTCGCCCCCGATGGTGGCGATCGCATCCCCTTCGACATGCAGCAGCCCGAAATTGGTGCTCTCCCCCCTGCTTCCAGGGTGGTGGTAGAGCTTGATCTCCGGATAGCTCTGCATGTATCTCTTTATGATCGAAACGGTGCCGTCCCAACTGCCCGCGTCAACGATGATGACCTCGAGCGGGCCTTCCTGCGTGACGAGGCTGTCGAGGAGGTCCCTAATGTGACGCTCCTCGTTGAGCAGGTTGAGGACGATGCTTATCTTCATGGTAGTGACCCCTTCAGAGAACATATACACCATATTATGATTTCCCGAGGCTTGTGGCCTGACTATCGCTCGGCCAGGCCATAGCCGATGCCGAAGTACCTTGCACCGGCCCTCTTGACCTTCTCAGGGTCGAGGCACCGTCGTCCGTCCACCACTATCGGTCGCCTCATGAGCGAGAACTCCTTCTTGCCGAGCTTCTTGAACTCGGGCCAATCGGCCTGGATGATGCATCCGTCGGCGTCCCTGAGGCACTCCGTGACCGACTGGGCGTATCGGATCGATGGCATCAACTTGATGAAGTTCGCCATGGCCATGGGGTCGAAGGCTATGACCTGCGCCCTCTTGCCGAGGAGCTCGATCACGAGTGGCAGGGCCCTTGTCTCCCTGGTGTCGTCGACGCCTCCCTTGAAGGCCAGACCGAGCACCGCAATCCTCTTTCCTTCCAAGTTCCCAACCGCCCTCTCCAGGAGGCGGACCCCTTCGGATGGCTGCTGGTTGTTGATCGCCAGCAGAGCGGCCAACAGCTTGGAGGAGTATCCTTCCTGGCGCGCCTTGTCCTTGAGAGTTCTGACGTCCTTAGGTAAGCAGGAGCCACCGAAGCCCAGTCCCGGTTTCAGGAAGAGGAGGCCGATCCTCGGGTCCATCCCGACGGCCTCGAGCACGCCCCGCGAGTCAATGCCGAACCTGACGCACATGTTGGCGATCTCGTTCGAGTAGGAAATCTTCGTCGCGAGGAAAGTGTTCGAGGCGTACTTTATCATCTCTGCCGACCGAAGATCGGTTTGGATCTTCTTGGACTTGATAGGTCTGTAAAGGTCCATGATTTCCTTCGATGACCGCTTGTCGTCCGAACCGACCACGATCCTCGACGGCTCCATGCTGTCCTTGAGCGCGCTGCCCTCTTGCAGGAACTCCGGGTTCATGCACAAGCCAAAGTCCTTCCCCGCCTTCTTCCCAGAGTATCTCTCGAGGATAGGCTTCACCACGGAGTCAGTGGTCGAGGGCACAACCGTGCTCTTCATGACGACAATCTTGCGACGAGCGCCCCTTCTGAGCGCCTTCGCGATGGTCTTGCTCGCAGTCTTGACCGGCCCGATGTCTATCCTGCCGGACGGGAGCGAGGGGGTCTGGACGCAGATGAATATCACTTGCGAGTCCTCCGCGGCATCCTGCACGTCAACAGTCGCTACAAGTTTGTCGGAGTCGACGAGTCGGCGAAGCTCTCTCTCGAGCGGAGGCTCGTAGAATGGAAGGCGCCCGGAATTGACCGACTTTACTTTGATCTTATCGATGTCCGCTACCACGACGTCGTGCCCGAGCTTGCCAAACATCACTCCAGTCGCGAGCCCGACATAGCCTGCCCCGACGACACAGATCTTCATCGGCTTGAGAACAATCGGCGCGGTATTAACCCTTGCTGTGGCTATGTCGCCAGAAATGCTTATACCGTGAGAACCTTAGCGGACGGGGCACCCAATGTCGCAAGGCGCTGATTCACCGGCAAAGGCATCGGACATGCCGATCCTCAGAAAGGCGAAGACGGTGCTCCGGATCAGCTACACTTTGCCTTTCGTTCTCGCGTCCCTGACCGGAGTCGCATTTGGACTCACGAAATCTGACCATTTCCTGCTCGGCATTCTGATCGTTTCCGATGTCTTCGTCCTGTCCCTTTTCGCCAATCTCTCGAACGATTACTTCGATCACAAGAGCGGAGCCGACAAGACCCGGTTCTCGAACGATGACCCCGAATTCCAGGAGGCCGCATGGAAGATCATGGGGAACAAGGTCTACTGGGAAGGGAACTCCTTCGACATAGGCTACCTTTCCGAGAGGACCGGCAAGATCATCCTCGCTCTACTGGCGGCGGTGGCCGTCGGAATTGGCGTGCCGATAATACTCCTCGGAGGATGGATCGTCATACCCCTTGGGCTAATCGGGCTCTTCCTGAGCTACTTCTACACTGCCCCTCCGCTGAACTTGGGCGCCCGGGGACTGGGGGAGCTAGATGTCTTCGCGTCCTTCACGTGCATGTCGTTCTTCTCTTACTTCATCGTCCACCCGGTGTTCGATGTGGAGATGCTGATGATATCCCTCGCCGTGGGGATATCCGTCTTCATGATGCGATTGGTGGACGAGATGACTGGATACCAGGCGCACGTGGCGGCGAAGGAGAAGGACCTCTGCGTCCGCCTCGGTCTTGAAGGGGCTGTACGATTGGAATCTTACGTCCTGGTCGTCTTCTATGTCGTCGTCGCTTCGCTCTCGATCTTCAGCTTGACCTACTTGATGCTCTTCCTGACGCTGGTCCCGGCATTCAAGATCGTCAAGTTCCTAGGGGACAAGCAGGACAGATTCAGGTTCGTCAGACCCGTGTTCGAGACCCTGAAGGTGGCTATCTGGACCGAGATCCTAGTCATTCTGGCTTTGTCAATGCAAACCGTTTTGACATACCTGTGATGGTCTCGATGTTGCCCCGGGTGATCAACCGGTACTCCCTCACGGCGTCGAACCCGCACTTCTTGCATGATTCGGTCCCCTTCATCGGGCAACCTGTGTACTCTGAGCCGTCCGGAAGGACGAACGCCGAGACCCAGTAGGGGCACTTCGTGCTGTAGTCCTCCTCGAGGAGTTCTCTGAGGGCCCGGTCGGTATTCAAAACGGGATATCCTTCCTTCTTGAGCTTCACGGCGAGGTCCACG
>JBGOXV010000192.1:0-3191 GCA_041479325.1 Thermoplasmata archaeon | reverse complement strand
GCGTCGAAGTCCTCCTTGTCCAGCAAGCGGAGCACGTCGGCAACGACCTTCTCGTCCTTGATCTCGTCCTTCACCATCGATTTGAGAATCCCGATGTGACCGATGCGAACGACGAAGTCCTCCAACCCGGCCGATCGCAGGATGTTGACAGCGAGTGCGATCACCTCCGCGTCGGTCTCCGGGTTCTTGCTCCCGATGAGCTCGGCGCCGATCTGGAAGAACTCCCGGTACCTGCCACTCTGCGGGTTCTCGTATCTGAAACAGTTGCCGACGTAGTACAGCTTGAGCGGCCTTGGCTGGGTCGAGAGGTCGTTGACGAAGAATCTCATCACGGAGGCGGTGATCTCGGGCCTGAGCGCCATCTCCCTGTCACCCTTGTCCTTGAAGACGTACATCTCATCGATGATGCCTGGTCCGGACCTGAGAGTGAACAGCTCCGCCGTCTCGAAGGTGGGCGTGACGACCTCGCCGAACCCGAACCTGTGGCACGCGCCCCTCATGGCCCGCTCGACCTGGCTGCGCTTGGCCATCTCGGCGGTACCGAAATCGCGTGTGCCCCTGGGCCTTTGAATCATCGGCCGCAAGAAGGGTCAGCTCTTTCTTAATCCTTTTGGGGCCATCCACGGTCAGATTCATTAGCATCCAATCACTCTTCGGGCCCGATGCAGACGGTTTGGATCGCCCTCGCCATCTTCCTCGTGACCTACGCATTGATATCCATCAGGAGGTTCCCGAGGATACACATCGACAGGGCGGCTGCAGCGCTGATCGGCGCGGCACTCATGATCATCCTCGGCGTGGTCAAGCCTGGGGATGCCATCTCCGCGATCAACCTCGACATCCTCGTGCTCCTGGTCGGGATGATGCTGCTGGTCGCGGGTCTGGAGCTCTGCGGTTTCTTCAAATGGGTCTCTCTCAGGATGATCAAGTACTCGAAGAACCAGTTCAGCTTCCTTGTACTCACGATGGTCGTCACGGGGACGCTTTCCGCGCTGGTCCTGAACGACACCATCGTGCTGCTCTTCACGCCCATTATCATCAGGACCTGCAGGATCCTGAAGTCGAACCCGGTCCCCTTCCTCGTTGCCGAGGCCATCTCCGCGAACATCGGCAGCGTCGCAACCGAGGTAGGGAATCCGCAGAACGCCTATGTTGCCACGACGACGGGAATCTCATTCGTCGACTTCTCGGCCAAGCTGGTCCCAGTGGCAATCGTCTGCATGCTGGTGGCGATCGCCATAATCTACATCGTCTACAGGAAGGACATCGAGAAGGGCAACGCCAAGGAGTTCAGGAAGAGGATCGACACGCACGGCTGGAAGAGGTTCGAGGAGGAGCTGGTCAAGGGGGACGAGACCACGACCTCGGGCTACAGGAAGCTCAGGGAACGCAAGGTGGCGCTGTTCGCCCTGCTCCTGATAACCGGCGGGACCTTCGCGGGATTCGTCGCGAACCATGCCCTGGGAGCGTCCATCGCCGTCATAGCGCTCATAGGTGGCGTGCTCGCGCTGTTCGTCGCCCCGCTTCTGAGCGACGTCAAAACGAAGGATATGCTCTCAGGCGTGGATTGGTCCATCATTCTTTTCTTCGTCGGTCTCTTCATCGTCATCCAAGGGGTGAAGGAATCCTCCCTGCTCGACGACGTGAAGAATTTCTTCCCCGGGTTCGACGACGGTCATCAGCCGACGATCGCTTGGTTGACCGCCCTGAGTGCCCTGCTCTCCAACCTCGTGAGCAACGTGCCTGCGGTGCTGCTACTGGGCGCGCTGATACCAGTAAACCAATCGCAGCTCTGGATCGCTCTCGCCTCGTCTTCCACGCTGGCGGGGAACGCGACGATCCTCGGCGCAGCGGCTAATGTCATTGTCGCCGAAAAGGCCGAGGGCAAGGGCGTGGAGATCAATTTCTGGAAGTTCACTCTGGTGGGATTCCCGATCGCAATCATCACTCTGTTCATCTCCACTATCATGCTGATGGTGCTGTTCTAGAGTGAGCGTCCCCTTGTCGTTCATGTCTAGCCAGACATTGTCTGACAGTGACCCAGCACATATCGGGCTATAGGCCAGCGAAAGTCCTTTATATGTCAGACAGCAATGGAGTCAACGTCGGAGAGATCCGACAGATACGGAGGGATGCACAGTGCCAATGAAGCCAATATCTCTCGACAGGGCAAAGGAGATCGCGACCGAGAAGAACCTCAAACCCGGCAAGGTAAAGGGTACTACTGAGGTCGAGTTCACCAGGGGCGGAAGCCCAAGGGTGGACGTCATCGACTGGCCCGAGTTCGAGCAGATCGTCTCCTCAAAGGGTCTAGAGATCCATGAGGGCGGCGGTTTCATGAAGCTGATGAAGAAGACCTGAGCGAACTCAGGGACCTTCTTCATCGGTTACAAACTCTTTTCTCGCGTTTTGTTACGCTCTCTTATGATCTTGCACAGTAGCGCCAGCTACCTCTTCACAATGATCGTCACGACGTCCTGGTCTCTGACCTTGTGGTCCAGTCCCACGATCTGCCCTGGGAACCTCGCGCTCTTCCCCCAGATCTGCGCATACCTGAAGTTCTTCTTGAAGTCCCGGTGGATCGAGTCGCAGATCATGCCTATGTCCGACCCGTCCTTGATGACGAGAGGCTCCACCATGTCGGCATCCTTCCCCTGGGGCTTCATGTAGATGCGTATGAACCTGAGCGCCTTGTACATCTCCTCCTTCAGCCGGTCCAGGCCCACCCCCTTCTCGGCCGCGATGGGGATGAGGGTCCAGCCTTTCAGACGTTTCTCGATCAGCTTCAGATAATCCGGCTGGACCAGGTCTGTCTTGTTTATGGCCACGATGGCTGGGAGAAACAATCGGTTGCCCGAGATGTAATCGATCAGCTGGTCCTCGTTGATGTTTTCCCTGATGACGACGTCCGCATTGGTGTGTCCATACTCGTTCATCATCTCCACGACCAGGTCCTCGTCCAGCGTGGATTGAGCGGTCGTGAAGTTGACTGTGATGCCGCCCCTGGTCTTCTTCGCGATGACAATATCCGATGGCCTCTGGTTGAGCCTGAGGTTGGCGGTCTTGAGCTCCTCGACGAGCACCTGGATGTTGGTCTCGAAGACGTCAATCATCAGGAGTATGAGGTCCGCGGACCGGACGACTGAGAGCACCTCGCGGCCGCGGCCCTTGCCCTTCGAGGCGTCCTTTAT
>JBGOXV010000191.1:0-3195 GCA_041479325.1 Thermoplasmata archaeon | reverse complement strand
GTGGGCCTGGATGAGCCCGCGACTGCCATCGATATGCCCGAGATGATGATTGGCCTTATCGCGACCCACACGCTTTCCTCGAGGTTCGGCTTGATGGATGCGGCGTTCTCAATGATCTGGTCGGCAGCGTACTTCGAGAGGTTCGCCGCGCTAGAGCTGTAACCTTCGATGTGCAATCTCTCTGCCAGCTGCCAGTCCAGCAATGCCGTTGTGTTGGAGATGACATCGGCGCAGCCGGATGCGAGGAGACGGTATGGGGCCTTGACTATCAGCCCTGTGTCCGCGATGACGCCCATGGGCACCGCTGCACTTAGCGAGAGCGAATTGCCGCCGTCCTTGATCGAGGCCCGGGGGCTCGCGAGTCCGTCGTGAGACGCCGATGTCGGCACGCTGAGGAAAGGCTTCTTGAGGTTGGACGAAGCCAATTTCGCGAGGTCTATCTTGCTGCCGCCTCCGACCCCGAGCAGGAAAGAGGCATGCACATCCTTCGCGACCTCCTCGACCTTCACCAAGTTCTGCTGAGTGGCGACGCCCACCTCGATTCGCTGGACATCGTACTTCTTCTCGAGCAGCGAATCCTTCACAGGGGTCGCCGCCAAAGCGCCCGTGGTCGGACCGGTGACTATGAGGGCGGTCCCTTTGAGTTCGAAGCCCTCGCAGACCTCGCCGACCTGGCCTATGCAGTCATGGCCAGCTATGACCTGTCGTGGAAAACTCATGGCCCTTGTCTTCGTGAAGAGCTCCGCCATCGCGCCACAATACCCTGCGGTCTGCTATTAACTCTTTGCTTTCACCTGCCAGCCGGGCGCTCAGCGGCTGTGGGAGATCTTCTCCATCTTCTCGATAAGGTCGTCCATCCGGAACGGCTTGGGCAGGAAATCGACCGCTCCGGCGTCCCGAGCCTCCTTCTCCACCAGCACGTCGGCGCTGACGAAGATGACCTTCTGTCTCGGGTTCACCCTCATGATCTCCTTGGTGGCGTCGACCCCGTTCATGACCGGCATCCTGTGGTCCATTATGATCACGTCAGGCTTGTCCTCGGAGTTGTTGTACTTCCGGATGGCCTCCTCGCCATCGAAAGCGGTACCCATCACCCTGTACCCCCTGAGCTGCAGGATGTCCCTGTATAGCTCCACGATGAACAGCTCGTCATCCACAATCAGTACGCTGGTCATGGCCTACCCGCCTTCACGAGAGTGAGTGTGAACTCGCTACCTTGACCCGTTCCTGCAGAGAGCTCCTTTGCATCGAACGCCCCACCGAGCAGGTCCGCCGCGATCCTCGCGAAGAGGAACCCCGCCATCTTCACCATCTTCGAGTTGTCCTGCGTAAGAATGGTCGATAGGTCCTCCGACTTCATGCCGGGCTGGAGTACGGCGTTGGGGTCCGAGAGCACGAGGCTCCAGCACATCTTGCCGCCGTGCTCCGACTTGATGATCTTCGGATCGATGGCGACTTCCTCTCCAGGGTCCGCCCTGACCATGTCGATGAAAGCATTGAGCACAAGATCGTCTGCAAGGGCATCGCCGAGGACGAAAGCGTCCGGCGGCGCCTTCAACGGGTGAACCTTGATTTTTTTCGCGGGGAAGAATCTGGGGAGCTCCTTTGTCGCCAGCATCACCGACCGTATGAGGTCGATTGGCCTGAAGGAGCCCGGGTCGGCTGTGCGGACTGCCATGAGGTTCTTTGCGTGCTCGACAAGGACTGTCGATGTCCTGACATGGGAAATGGCCTTTTCGGCGTATTCCCTGGCCTTGGAATCCAGGTCGGGATTGGCCAGTATGAGCTCGAGATAGCTCAGGATGGCCTGATTGTTATTGAGAATGTCGTGGCTGAGCAAATCCATGAAGATTGCCGACAGTCTTTCGATTCCCTTTGTAGGGCGTTCTTCTGCCAAGATGGATTCTCCTGGATGATGCCTGATGTTAAACATGTGTCTGGCAGCATATCTATCTTTGGGGGACGGGGTTCTGTCGAGTTATCGGGTGGTGTGCCTTCTGAGTAAAGCTGGCTACATGTAATCGCCTTGGGAAGTACTCCATCTGCCACTGATGCCTGGATGCTGGTCAAGGGCGTTGTCTTCCGACTCGCTTCGGATATCCCCCCAGAGGCAGCCTCGCTCCTCCAGGATTTCAGGTTGGCAGTGAACAGGGCGGTTCGCGCCGGCGTTGACGCTCGTGTCTCGTCGAGGTATGGGATTACCAAGCTGCTCTACAAGACGTTCCGAGAAGAGCATCCCGGCATGTATGCCCAGCACCTTGTGTCCTCATTCGAGGTTGCCGCCGGGCTCCTCAAGAACCACAGGAAGCGGCTCAGGCAAGGGAGGCGCTGCAAAACCCCTTTCGTCAAGCGCCTGATGATGAAGGCAGAGAATCAAGCGTACAAGTTGGATCGCACCGAGGGCATGATAGATCTGCCCATTAGAGCGGGATGCCATGTCAAACTGAGGCTTGTCGTGAGTCGATACCATCGTCGGTATTTGAACGATGAAACGCTCTCGCTGGGTTCACTCACAATCCTCCCGGATAGGGTGATCGTCGCGTTCAGGAAGGAATCCCCTCGACAGATTGCGGCCTGCTCAATGCTCTCGCTGGATACCAATGAGCGGAGCCTCGATGGCATATTCGTCGAGGGAGGTCGGAAAGGAGACGGGTCATGCGTCCAGGTCAAGGCGGCCTTCCCAGAGGTGGCAACAATACAACAGCGCCATCACGAGAGACGGAGGAAGCTCCAGAAGAATAAAGCCCATGACAGACGATTGACCAAGGTCTTGTGTGGCCGAGAAGGCACGAGGGAACATCGCAGGATCGATTACAGGCTACACTCTGTCGCGAACGCGGTTCTAGAGTTCGCCGAGGATCACAGATCCGCCATCGTGCTCGAAGACTTGAGAGACATAAGGCCAAACAAGAACAAGGATCTCAATAGGCGGCTGAGCCTCTGGCCCAGGAGGAAGCTCCACCAGATAATCGAGTACAAGGCCGCCTGGAAGGGCATACCAGTGATCAAGGTCGATCCGAGATACAGCAGCAGAAGGTGCCCGGCATGTGGGAGGATACCTGATTCCCGAATGGGCACTAGGAGGGAGTTCGTATGCGATTGTGGCTGGCATTTGGATCGGCACATAAACGCCAGCATGAACCTGCTGCAGACAGCCATCTCCAAGGGATTGGAGGTGGTAGGGGGCTTACGGTT
>JBGOXV010000190.1:0-3205 GCA_041479325.1 Thermoplasmata archaeon | reverse complement strand
CCGAAGCCGATAGTGTCCGGCATCGTAGAAGGGGACATCGTCGAGCTAATCGCGGGACCGTTCAAGGGAGAGAAGGCGAGGGTCCAGCAGATCGATGAGAACAAGGAGGAGATCACGGTGGAGCTTTTCGAGGCCATGGTGCCGATACCTGTCACGATCCGAGGAGATCACATAAGAGTCCTGGAAAAGGAGAGATGAGCAGATGGTAGAGAAACTCAATGTACTGGTCGACGGCGGAAAGGCGACCCCTGGTCCCCCGCTAGGTCCGGCGCTCGGTCCGATGGGCGTGAACGTAATCCAAGTCGTAAACGCGATAAACGAGAAGACGAAAGCGTTCACGGGCATGAAGGTCCCAGTCACTCTGACCGTGGACCCGAAGACGAAGGCGTTCGAGATCAAGGTCGGCACGCCGCCGACGTCTGCCCTGATCCTCAAGGAGATCAAGATCGAGAAGGGAAGCGGAAGCCCGAAGGCGACAAAGGTCGGGAACCTCTCGGTCGAGCAGGTCCAGAAGATAGCCGAGATGAAGAAGGACTCGATGCTCGCGAAGGACAAGAAGCAGAGGTTCAAGGAGGTCGTCGGGACCTGCGTCTCGATGGGCGTCAATGTCGACGGCAAGGACCCGAAAGAAGTTCTGAAGGCCCTCACTAAAGGAGAATACGCGGGCCTGTTCTGATTCTTCTGAAGCTAGAATAGAAGTTACGAGGGTGAGGCCTGACCCGCGGCCGCCTGTGGCCCCCTCGCCATCTTCAGCTTCGCAGCCTCGCATGCTATCGTGATCGGGTCCACTGTGGGCGCGGCCGGAGGACAGTACGCGGTTTCCAACTTCGATAGGTCATCGACCGTCATCTCCGCCTGGATGGCCACGGCGAACGCGTTGATCCTCATATGCACGCGTTCTTCGCCGACAATCTGTGCCCCAAGTATCTTGCCCGTCGCAGGGTCAGCCAGGACTTTCACGTAGATCTCTTTGCGGCCCGGGTAGTAGTCGGGTAGCGTGAACGATCTCACCTTCCCTATCAATGGCTTCATGCCAGCGACCTCAAGCTGCCTGCTCGTCGGCCCGACCGCAGCCACTTGGCATCCGAACGGTTCCGTGGCCCGGGTCTGCAGGAAGCCCTTGGGGAGGTGATCCGTGCCACCAGCCGCGTTGATGCCAGCGACAACTGCCATCTTGACCGCGATCGTGCCGAGGCCGCTCACCGTCGCCTTGCCGGTCACGAGGTCGGGGTACTCCGTGCAATCTCCGACAGCGTAGACCCCTTTTTCGCAGGTCTCGCATTTGTCATCGACCATAATCTGTTTCGTCACTCCGACCTTACAGCCGACCTGCTTCGCGAGCTCCGTCTCTCCACGCTGACCCGTCGAGACGATCACGATGTCCGCATAGAACTCTCGCTCCTCTCCCGTCTTCCTGTCCTTCGCCACGACACCGTGCGCCCTATCTTCGCCGAGGACCTCTGTGACCTCGTACTCCGTGAACAGCTTGACGTCATGCTTTCTTATTGCATCGGCCATCATCTGGGCCATGTCATCGTCGACCATCGCGAGGATCACGTTGGGCAGGAACTCCACGATGGTGACCTTGCAGCCCCTGACCATCAGCGCTTCCGCGACCTCGAGCCCGACCAGTCCGCCGCCTATAACGACTGCTCTCTTCCCCTTTGAGGCGAGCGATTGAATGCCCCTAGCATCGTCTATCGTCCTGAGCACGAACACTCCGGCCTTCAGCTCGTGCTTGCCCTCCTTGAAAACCCCTTTGATGGGCGGGACGGAAGCCTGAGCGCCCGTGGCCAGTATGAGTGAATCGTAAGGCATGTCGATCTTCTTGTCACCGCTATGGACGTGAGCTATCCTCCGCTCACGGTCAACATCGGTGACCGTGGATCCGAGGAGAATGTTGATCCGGTTCTTCTTCAGACGCTCCTCGGGGGCCTCGATCAGGTTCGTGAGTTCAGGTATGATCCCCGAGATGCCGTACGGCAGCCCGCACCTCGAGTACTGTGGGTACGCTTCTCGCTCGATGATCGTGATCTCCGCGGTCCTATCAGTCTTCCTCGCGAACTGAGCAGCTGTGGCGCCCCCACAACCTCCACCAATGATTACTATCCTCCGGGCCATGGTTCGATCCTCTTCGCAAGGCCAGCATGCATCAACACCGTTAAATCATTTTCATTGGTCTGCGAGCTTGAATCCAACAAGCGCGTCCAACCTAATAGCCAGAACGCCGAAAGAGGACCTCAAAAGACTTATTAACCCCTTCCGCATTGGCTCACATCCCTAGGGCATGTAGGAGAGCAACCGACTCGCATGTACTACACCGGAGGGGTCAAGATTGGTAGACCAACACCTCATCGACATCATGAAGAAGCTTCAGGCAGAGTCGAAGCAGAGGAAGTTTTTAGAATCAGTTGAGCTCGCAGTCAACTTGAAAGACATCGATCTCAGCAACCCGAAGAACAGGCTCACGGAGGAGATACCTCTTCCGAACGGCCGGGGAAAGCCCATCAGAGTGGGCGTGTTCGCCAGCTCCGAAATGGCCGTGAAGGCCAAGGGAGTGGCAGATGTCGTTGTGCAGCCTCAGGACATCGAGGACCTTGCAGCCGACAAGCACAAGGCCAGGAAGTTCGCACGCGAAGCCGACTTCTTCCTCGCTGAAGCGCCTTTGATGCCCACGATCGGTAAGCGCCTTGGTGTGGTCCTTGCCCCTCGGGGCAAGATGCCGAAGCCCATCCCACCGGGGTCTGATCCGAAGTCACAGATAGAGAAGCTCAAGGGAAGCGTCCCCGTCAGGACCAGGGACAGGAAGACTTTCCACGTACCAATAGGCACGAAGGAGATGACCGCAGAGAAGCTTGCGGAGAACCTCGACGCCGTGCTCAAGAGGCT
This sequence comes from Thermoplasmata archaeon, assembly GCA_041479325.1. Classification (GTDB taxonomy): domain Archaea; phylum Thermoplasmatota; class Thermoplasmata; order UBA10834; family UBA10834; genus COMBO-56-21. Next base: position 316 of record JBGOXV010000190.1, on the reverse strand, counting down.
GTTGTCAAAGCTCGAGAGGGGCAAGAACAACATCCAATCGGCCTACGTGAAGACCACGATGGGTCCCTCGATCAAGGTGATGTGAGATGGCGCACGTAGCATCCTGGAAGAAGGAGGCCGTAACGGACCTCTCCACGAAGATTGCGAAGTGCAAGGTCGTGGGCATAATCGACGTCCACGGGGTGCCCGCTCCCGCCTTCCAGACCATGAGGACCAACCTCAGGGGGAAGGCCGACATCATCATGCTCAAGAACACTCTCCTTAAATTGGCCCTCCAAGAGGCGGCGAAGAGCAAGAAGGGTCTGGAGAAGCTCGT
>JBGOXV010000189.1:0-3221 GCA_041479325.1 Thermoplasmata archaeon | reverse complement strand
TGGCCGTGCGTCTCGGATGTGGTGGACGTTCACAGTGACCCCTTTAACGGCCATGAGTTTCTTGAACTCCTCAGCGACCATGGCTCCGTTGCCGTACTTCGAAGCGTGGTAGTACTCGATTCTCATGTCCGCCGTAATCGCCTCTCCTCCCCTAAGTTCTTTTCCGAGGCGAGGCTCACACACCTTCCTTCTTCCTCTCGTAATCTCTGAGTTTTTCCTCATTAGAAGCTTCTTTGGAAGAGGCGCTTGTGATAAAGACAATGAGTAGGATTGTTGGGAGGAAACAGAAGAATCCGATAAGTATCATCAATCCTCTCGCTGAGCCAGCGGTCTCCATCCATGCGATACCAAACACGAGCAAGAGTGCGCTGACCGCTATTACACCTAGGCAGATGCGTCCTTTGCTTGTCATGCCATTTCCCTTTGCTAATCGCCTTTCCTCTCCTAAGTTCTTTTCCGAGGCGAGGGACAGAAGTCTTGTTCTGTTCCGCATCCCTGAGAAGAAAGTGCCAGGTGAAGGACATAAGCCCCTTGGAAACTCTCATGTCTGAGCGTGATTCCTGCATGAATGAATCAAGAACACTTGGAATTGAGCCTATTCGCCTGTTCATGACTGTCTGCTTATGAAGGCGGAAGGGTCTCTTCCGAGGCGAGGCTCATTCCCCTTTCCATTCATTTGCCTCTATCCTCCAGGACTCTCAGATTCAGGAAACACTGCCCAAGCATCATGAGGTTTCATGCCAGGTTCCCGTGCTGGATTATGAAATAGTCAGAATTGCCCCAAGCGTCATAGGTGCGCCGTGATGGTTAAAGCCTAATGCTAGGGGAGCCTCGACATTCACGCTTGATAAAGGCCCAACCCGGACAACGATCGACCATTGATAGTCAAAGACCACATCGGGAAGTTGGTAACTGACGAACACAAGATGAGACCCTTGAGCCACGAACCATGTTCCAGTGAAGTTTTGCTCCGAATTGAGAGTCCTGGTGGTCTGCTCTCTCCCATCAATCAGCAAGGTGAAGGTTATGGGGTATTCTTTATCAGCGTTATGAGCCACCACTTGAATTCGGCTCATCGGCCCGACGAAGATCATGCCCAGGGCAGCCACAACAATCACGATCAGGACCAGGATTGCCACGAGAGTTCTTCGGTTCGAACCAACCCAACTCTGCTTTGGCTGTACATGTTCGGGTTGAGTCGCGCGTACAGGAGCTGGAGGAGGTGAATCGGAAAGAGTGGCTCCGCAATCAACACAGAGTTTCTTGCCTTCGGGATTCTCGATTTCGCAGACCGGAGACTTCATCGCCAATTCCCCACCCATCATTGCCCTTCCTCTCTAAGGTCTTTTCCGAGGCGAGGTGGAGGACATAAAAAGGTCGGGGACATAAATCCCCGATTTATGTCACTGGATATATAGCCAGGTCAAGGTCGTAAGCCCCTTGTAGACCCTCACGTCTGAGCGTGCGCTAGCTAATTCTAACCGGTGCGCCCAAATTGCAGGCGGATCTATTGACCATTTCGGCCTGAGATGGTACGAGTTCAGGGGGCAGGGATGCGATTGCATATGCTGGACGTTATCCGGAGAAAATGGGCGCGTGTGCGAACTCTGCCATTGTGGGCTCATAGAGCACGTACGTGGAATAGTTGGTGGTTGCAGAGAAGGATACGCTCACAGGTGCAAGAAGGTAGTAATCTCCCTCATCGAGCAAGCCGTTTCCTGAGACATCGCCCACTGTGCACGCGACATCTAACGAACCAAGTTTCTGCGCGCCAAGGTAAGTCTCGCACGCCGAGCCTTGGTTGAGTGCTCCCGAACTCGGGTCCCAGCTCACGGGTGTCACTCCATCCATGAGCCCAATCGACACATTGTCCCAGCTGACGGGTCTCGTGAGGCTCCGGCAGGTCACCTTCACACCATCGGGATCGGGCGCAACGGAAAAGCGCCCCGCAGGTGTCTCAGACTCGTACGCAACGAGGCCTCTATGCATTACGACCAAGTAGGTCATGCCAATCCAACCGGGATCGTACATTGTTCCCGTGGCATTCGTTCGGCCAACGATGAGCAGATACGTTCGAACCCCGCTGTCCTCCTGAGGTCTCTCAACTCCGTTCAGCTCGAAGAAATCCCCTCTGCTGAAGAGGCCATTGTGATCGGTGTCACTGAATGTGATACTCCCGTTCACAGATGTTGTTTTCGTCATGTTGTCGATCGAATCCAGCTTTCTTCCAAACCCCCATCCCGACAGCACATCGACGTACTCACTTGCAAAGCTCGCGGTCCCTGCAGAGAACGTACAATTCGCGTTCGCCAATGAGACGGGGGGATACTGATCGAAGATTCTGACGGAGATTTTCCCAGTCGCTGTATCCTCTACGGAAAAGATCGTCCCGCTGTTTGCTGATACTGCATCCTGAACGGTTCCAATAGCAGGTAGAACGAACCAAGGGAAGTCAATCTGGGGAGAGTACACATGACGCTCCTCGTTGCATGTCGCCCACTCAAAATGGACCTCCATGCTCATGCTTTTGCCAATCTTGTAGGGCACATCGCCCCAGACAACCAGTCTTATCTCAGAGAAGTTGTTCAGAGTCAGAAATGACAAATCCCCTTGGGACGTCTTGATAGTCTCTATATCAGTGAGCTTTCCGCCGACAGTCACGGTCCTCCCCGCAAGACTGTGTGTGAATCCAGGGCTGCCGATTGACGGGTCGGATATGACCTGCTTTGCCACATCATAAGTGGACCATTCCCTTACATACGTCGCCCACAAGAAGAGTCCCGATGCGACAACCACCGGTACAACAATCATGATGACCAGGATCTTCCTCTGGATGGCCTTGGATGGTTCGGATCCATTGAGAACTGACGCAGGAGGTTTCTCACTGGTTTGGGGCGGCAGAACAATGACATCGGAAGACTCGCTGTACAATGGGATGGCCACCAAGTGTCCCCTCTCTGCCATTTCGTCCCCCGAATGACTATTGTCATCAGGGTATTTCAAACATGAGTTGATGGTGGGCCTCGGATTCAAGAACTGAGGCCATCTTCATGCCAACGGATATCTTCGCTTCGCAGTGCCAGGTGAAGGACATAAGCCCCTTTCTGTTCCCGTCTTGCGACGGTGATGGCATTCGACTGTTGCACTCTACCCGCCGACGATGAGAGATCGATTCGGCCGTTTGAGCTTGCTCCAGTGGGGAGTCGCCGTTTCACCAAATC
>JBGOXV010000188.1:0-3239 GCA_041479325.1 Thermoplasmata archaeon | reverse complement strand
GCTCGAGTCGATCATACTCAACAACGACTTCAACAGGTCAATGAGAATGCTGGAGCAGCTGAACGACTTTGTGATGCAATATCGTGGTGTGCTTCTCGTTCCGATAGACCCCAAAGCCTTCGATCCCCGCGAGGTTGCCGTGGTCTCGCGTAACTTTGGATTGATCGCGGCAGGTGATTCTTCCTTCAGAGATGTGACTGGGAGCCCGACGACCCCGACCAAGTTCTCCCGCTAGTGTGCCGATGCCGTTCGCTCACCGTATGGTGACTGCAAGCTGGTTGGCTCATCAATCTCCCGTGACTTGCGGAGCACGTGCTCGGTCGGATGCCCCTTCCTCAGCGTCCCGTCCACACTGGTGCCGTCCACGCGGTGAGACCAGGTCCGCCGCTCACGTTGGATTCCGTGCTCACCCTCAGGTAGAAGTAGTGAGCGGTTCCCGAGGTCAGAGTCACAGTCCAGTCAACGGTGGTGCTGTTGGCTGGCAGGCTTGCGACGACCTTGCCTCCGTCCGAGACGATCTCGACGAGCGTGACCGCATCGTTTGGTGTGTTGTCAGGGTCTTGGATGTGTATCGTTGCGGTGTAAGTCGATGCCGGCGTCAGTGTCGAACCCATCACTTGGCCGTTCAGGGAATACGATATCCGCAGGTTCTTGTCCAGAGTCGCATAACCTCTGCATGCGCTCATGGCTCCGTATAGGTCCGCGCGGGTCAAGCTGGGTGCCAGCAGCACCGTCCTCGGCTCGTAGCCCGAGATCCAGTCGGGGCTGTGCGTGTCGGAGTTGGCGGAAGGCATCACATGCCAGCCCTTGTCAAGTGCCATGATGTAGCTCGACTCGTAGTCAAGGATGCCCTTCCACAGCCAGCTGCCATAGTTGTGCATCTCGAGGATGTTCATGCCCTTGTCTCGACCAGCAGTCAGGTAGGCATAGTTGTTGAAGTTGTCCGTCATGTAATCAGGATGATTCCACTGACCGCTTGCACCGGCCTGGTTCATGAGCCAATCATAGAAGGTCGGAAGGGCATCAGTGCTCTGCGCATGGTTGCCGGCGTTCTTGCCGTTGCCCGCGGGGTTCTCCACAGCCAGCGGTATCTGAGCAGCATTGTATGTATTGACCTCTCCACTTCCAGGCATCCAATACTCATAGGCAGGAATCGCAACGAAACTGCGCGAAGTGCAGTTGTCAGCCTCCCTCAGTGTCATTTGCCATTCCTCGGCAGTCAACATGAAAGCGTGATCGGTGGTCGCCAAGAAGTCTGCTCCGGCCGCCTTTGCCGCAAGATAGGCGTCGGTCGGAGTGCCCTCCCATCCGTCGGAGTAGGTTGTGTGCGTGTGCAAATCCCCGAAGTACAGGTTATAAGATGCGGCTGGCTTTCCCGCTGCCTGCGCCATGGATACGCTGGTGTTGAAAAACGGTCCCATCAGGACGAGAATCGCAGTCACCGACAAGACCATCAGACATACTCTCTTGATCATCCTATGTCCCCCCTCGACTATCCCGCCACCCGAATTGTTGGGATTCTATATGAGAATTGGGGCGGGGTCAGTCAATGCCGCAACAGTTCATATCCATAGGCCCAAGTCACCGTCGCGCGGGGGTTCTCTCCTATGAATTCCTAACCTCTACGTTCTCACATCTCGACAGACTCCTGCTCCAGTTCGACCCCATCGTATTGTAGTCCGCCCGACGTATGCCAACCGGGAGTGAATGCATTCCCGCTAGAGAGGTGATGGCATGAAGGAGGAAGTGACGATACTCGGCTTTGCTGGGAGCTTGCGGAAAGGATCCTACAGCAAGGCGCTGTTGCGGGCAGCCAAGGATCTGCTGCCCCCGGGAGCGAGGCTCGAGATATTCGACCTCGAAGGAATCCCCGCGTACAACCAGGACCTCGATAGCAGCCCGCCTGAGAAGGTCAAGGAATTCAAGGCGAAGATACGATCGGCTGACGCGCTACTGGTCGCGACCCCCGAGTACAACTACTCCGTCCCAGGGGTCCTCAAGAACGCAATCGACTGGGCCTCGCGCCCTTATGGTGACAGCGCGTTTGAAGGCAAGCCCGTTGCGATCATGAGCGCATCCGTCGGCATGTTGGGGGGCGCAAGGGCTCAGTACCACCTGCGGCAGATCTTCGTCTTCCTCGACATGCACCCAATCAACCGACCCGAGGTCATGATGCCCATGGCGGCAGACAAAGTGAACACAAGTGGAGAGGTGACCGACGAGGCCACGAAAGGTTTTATCCGGGACCTGCTCAAGAACCTCGTCGCATGGACGATCAAACTCAAGAAGGACTGACGTCTCCCGCCTCTTGACCCTCACCGGGGCTATGATGTGCCAGCGCAATGGCAATGACAGAGGCCAGCAGCTCCACGATCTTTATGGTCTGGATGTCGGGGAACTTGCCGTTGTTCATCCCTGATATCTCCAGCCAACCCATGAGTTCGTCCCCCTTCCCGTAGATGTAGATGTCCAGATAGTCCCCCTCGATCGTGTTCTCCAGCGACTTGCGCTCAGAGAGAAGCATCAAGGGCTTGCTGTAAGTCTCCTCTTCGCCATTCCCATATGGGTTGTCCTCTGCGAGGTAAAGCCTGGTGTACTTGCTGATCTTCATGTACTTGTAGAGGGCGGGGTTGTCGAACTGGTCGAGCGAGTATGCCAGCTTCTTGTGGGCCTCCCACTCGGAATCCTCGAGTCCAGCCATCACCTGGTACCTGAACATCCCATCCTTGGGGTCCTTCAGGCCTATGGTGACCTCATTCACGCAGAGCTTCGTGCAGATGGTGTTCGCGGCATCGTGCAGAAACCTGTGCATGTCCAGGTTGGGGTCTGCCAACTCCTTGATCAGCTCGTGGATGCAATCCATAGCGTTGGATGGGTTGCTGCACGAACACTGATAGTCGAACAGCATCCTTTTCTTGATCAGTTCGGGGTTGACGGCCAACGTTCCCATGGTCTCGTCACCATATGGCATCTCCTTATATTCTGTCTTTTCTAACCATTAGGTCGCCGCAAGGCTGTACTGAGTTCCTGCAGCAAGGGCCAGAAAGGGAAGGATTCATGAGGATGCTCGCGGGCTGGCTGTCCGGGTTCGAAGAGGGCCGCTCCGCTTACACTATTCAGGTTCGGTCGAAGAAAAGGATAATTACATCCGTCAGCATCCGAAGTCGAAGTCTTTCAGTGCGGTGATGTCCATGAGGAAGATTGCTCGCTCAAGAATCAAGGAGCTCCTGGCAAAGGAG
>JBGOXV010000187.1:0-3255 GCA_041479325.1 Thermoplasmata archaeon | reverse complement strand
GGTTGAAGAAGAAGTACCCGCGCACGATCATCACGACTGACAAGTACCTCCGCACTCTCGATGTCCCCCACAGCTGCAACACCGCATCCATCATCATTGACGCGGACGGGCTCCTGCACTATCCGTGCAGGACGCTAATGGAGAAGAGCATCGACGTCTCGAAAGATTCGCTCCTCGAGTTCGTCGCGTCCTCAAGAGCGAGGGAATCCCGTCAAAGGATGGACCAGTGCGACATCCAGTGCCATTGGTACCAGTATTTTGCCACTGATTCCTTCGTATCTCTGAGGGACGGTTTCTCGGCACTGCAACCCTATGTATCCGATATTCTAAGACTCAATTGAGGCGCGAGGTCCCAGTGATTATCCCGACTGCGTTTTCCACCGCACGATCAACGGAATGCTGGAGCTTGGGAGGGGTGCAGGCCAAGGCCGCATCCAGTTGTGCCGAGATGCAAAGCTCACGCTCCGAGACGCAGTGATAATCCTGGCGGCCCATGTGGTAGGCTGCGAGATATTCCTGCTCGGTCTGGCCCGGCGTGGGGATTAGAAGGGCCTTCTTCTGCAGCGCGCACAAATCCATCAGTGTGGAGTATCCCGATCTGGAAACGACGACCTTTGCCCTGTTCAGGAGCACTTCCTGATCCTCCTTCGATGAAATCCCTTGGACCCTCAGGTTGCCGCGCGTCTCGGTCTCCGCCGCCCTCCCCAGGGATACCACCGAGCTCTTCTCGAGCCCTTCCATCTGAGCCAGTACCAGCTCTTCGAACACGCTTCTCTGCGGCTCAAAACCGGATACGGAGACGAGAACGTCGAGGTCCTGTTGCACTGGACGATACGTGAAATCTGAAAGCACGCCGATGTAATTCAAGTGATCTTCGTCTATGACGGAGAGCTCGTGTGCCAGTCTGCCCGAAAGGCCATTCTCCTTGAAATCCGGGACGATTACGCCGGCTGAGCGTTCCAAGAACCAACGGTTGAAGATCTCGCTCCCAGACTCCAGGCCTCGGACATCGAGCGGGTTCAACATCCTGAGCTGATGCGTCATGAAGTAGCTGGGAGCCTTTAGGGAGTAGAATCCGAAGCGATTGTCAGAGAAGATTCCGTCAACCTTCCCGTCATTGAGCATCTTCTCCACGAAACGGTGCTCGCGCTTCATCGCGAAGAAATACGCGGGAGTGCTCAGCAGGGTGTCGACCACGAGCCTCCGAGGGTTTAGTGACGAAGGTGGATGGTAGTCCGAGAGTTCCGCGAAGTGGGCGCTCTTGCCGAGCTCGTTCCGAAGCAGTGTCAGCGCCCTCCCGAACGAAACCACCGTGACCTCATCGCCTTCGCGAATGAACTTGCGAATTATCGGGAGGGACCGAGTCGCGTGCCCCAAACCCCATGAGCAAATGCCAAAAATGATCCTCATGTGCCACTCGCCTAAAGCTAAATGCAGTGAGTGTACTAAAGGCTTGCACTGACAATTCGGGGGAATGGAAGGCACGAATCCCCCGATTTGAAGGCCCGCCGTCCTGGGGGTTCGTTGCCCGAGATGCCGAAGGAAACCCAGCCAACTGATTTATGTCAGCAAGTCAATAACCATCTCGTGCCCGAACGAGGAGTCACGATCAAGTCGGGAGAGGATCTCTTAGGCCTGCTGCGAGAGGCTCAGATGTGGGAGACCGCCTTCGAATCAATCAATGAATGGGAGGGTTTCCTCGCCATCAGGGACGAGGCCACTGGGCAGCTTCTCCGCAGGCTCATGTCGGAATCGAACTCTCATGATCGAATGATTGAATCCATGATTAGGATGGTGAAGGCCGCCAAGGATTCGTCCCCGCGGATGGTCGACTCCAGCCAGATTGGTCTCGATGCTCAGGATGAGATGGCGCTTCTTGTGCGACTGCAGAAATCCGAATTGATGGTCCACGATTTGTACAAGAACATCCGCACGGCCCTGGAGACATTAGATCTCAAGACCATGATGGATCCAAAGAACGTGCCGATCTTCCTCAGAAACCTCGATTCGCTCATCGCCGCCGAGGCGAAGCATCTTGAACTGGTGACTGAGTGCATCGCCAAGAGATGAGAGTCGAGTAGGGTGACAGGCTCCGCTCATGGCACCTGAGGTGCTCATCTCTTCGCCGCGCTCGCGTCTTCGACAGCCTCAACAAGGCGCTTGATCTCGAACGGCTTGGCTATGAAATCAATCGCCCCAGCGCTCATCGCCTCCTCCCTGATCGACCTCTTCGGGATGGCGCTGACCACGATTATCTTGGCCTTCGGGTCCATCTCGATTATCTTGCTGATGGCCGAAATGCCATCCATCACTGGCATGAGGAGATCCATGAGCACGACGTCTGGCTTGAGCACTTGGTACTTCTCGATCGCCTCGGCTCCGTTAGTCGCCTCTCCAGCTATGACGTGATTATGCAACTCGAGAGCGTAATGAAAAACCTCCCTGATGTAGGGAGCATCTTCGACAATCAAGACCCTAGACATCTACCAAGCGCCTCCAACTGCCATGCCATGTTGCCATTCCTCCATAAGGCTTATCCCGGATTCTGCGCCGTTGGGAGCTGATGAGATGGGTCCTTGGTGGGGTAGATCGGATTTGAACCGATGACCTCATGCTCCCAAAGCACGTATCATACCAAGCTAGACCACTACCCCATGGTCGGCTAGACCAGGTTAGCGCTGTCCCCAATAAAAACATTCTCTAGACTCGAGTTCAAGGGGCCAGTGTACGTCTCGGATTGCGCATCGAGCGGAAGGGATCACTTTGGGCATGCTTGAGCACACCAAGTCGAAGCAACTTGCGGTCGGACTCACCCGCCACGGATCCTCAGCACCTCGGCCAACCTCACCTTACCGGCCCTCGCTGTCGCCAGAATCGACGAGAGCACAAGCGACGCGATGGATATCAGAAGCATCACCCAGGAGATGACCGTGAACTCCATGGTCTTCGGAGCAAGCGTTGCCGATGGTGGCATTGTGTTGAACAGATACGATGCCGTCAGGCCCACCGATATCCCCACGGCCAGGCCCAGGAGCATCAGGGTGAAGGACTCCCCCATCAGCATGCGCCTCATCTGGGAACCCGAGAGGCCCCTCGCCATCGTGCAGGCAAGCTCCCTCTCTCGATCCTCAACAGACACGAACACGAGCAGGCCCACGCCGACGGACATGATCGCCACCGACAGGACATACTCCATGTAGAGGAAGCCCTGCATCGCGCCAAAGCCCTGCTCCTGTTTGAGAACTGCTATCCCAT
>JBGOXV010000186.1:0-3259 GCA_041479325.1 Thermoplasmata archaeon | reverse complement strand
GAAGAACTGGGGAGCTCGTTCAACCAGCTCACCCTGCTGCTGGATACGACCTACTCGGACATCGTAGGGCAAGACCATCAGCTCACCACTGGCCACAGACAGAGCTTGGAGACTGTGATTCCACTGATTGGCGTCCTCTACTCCGATATCAATTCCGCGGTTGGGAAGACTTCGACCTTCTCCAACTATCCGAGCTCGACCGTGGGCCTTCTCGATATGGACGCCTTGCGAGCGAACGCGGCTGCGATTTCATCAGCGCTCTGACGCCGGTCCCCGGCGCATCACAGAGCGATTGCTGATGGAAATGTTTTATACGCCCTGCGGACATTGATGAACTCACAGCGGATGGTTGGGAAGGTCGGTAGTTCACATGGCCGGTATCGAGAAGGATCTGATGGATGCGCAGGAGGCTCTGGCGAACGGGGAGTTCGATCAGGCAGTGTCCAAGTTCAACAAGGTCATCAAGGCGGATCCCAAGTGCGCGGACGCGTACTTCGGCAAGGCGGAGGCCTCCGTGGGCGTCCCCAAGATGGCACCTGAAGAGGTCATGGATCTCTACAAGAAGTCCGTCGAGCTCGATCCCAAGAATCCCATATTCCAATCATCGTACGCGGCCTACCTGATCGATATCGGTAGGTTCAATGAGGCCGAGGCTGCCTACATCAAGGCCGCGGAGCTGGACCCTGACAACGCCCGGTACTACTTCTCCGAATTCGGGGTCGAGTACATCCAGAGGGCACCGATCGTGATGGAGAAGTTCCTGGACGAGAAGACGAAGGAAATGATCCTCAAGAAGGGCCTCAAGTACCTGATCAAGGCCGCGGGTCTCACGGAAGAGGAAGCGAAGAAGCTCCTGTGAGCCCCGATCAGTTTATGCGGCCGACCTTCAGCCTGCCTGTGCGTCCCATCTTGCCGCCTTTTGCGCATACGCGGCAGACTCGGGTGATCGGATCGGAATCGACGGGACAGACGAGCTGACCGCACAGCGCGCAAGTCGTTGTCGCAGGTCTTCCACAGATGTGGCAAGCACCTATCATCGTCATTGCGTTCCCTTCATCGATTGCGTCCGGGATAAATCCTTTCCAGAACGTGGCCTGATAAGCCCCAGCCACTCCAGCCCTTCGACTATCCCGTCGCCGTCCTCCTTCTTCGCCACGTAGGATGCGGCCAGCTTCGTCTCCTCGAGCGCGTTCGCGACCGCGATGCCGAAGCCGCACTCCCTGACCATCATCTCATCGTTGTCCGAGTCCCCGAAGGCCGCGACATCTTCCGGGGTTATGCCGAGCAGCTCGCACGACTTCTTCACGCCGACGAACTTGTTCATGCCCTTCCGCATGATGTGAACCGCGAACCCGGTCGTCTGCACGTCCACATCCCTGCCTTCAAGGACTCGCTTGACCTTCTCGAAGTCGACCTCGCCCTTGAGTCCTATCTCGGTCTGTCGCCATTGGTCGGTGAAGAGCCGCGGGGCGTCCATCTTCGTCACGAGGTATTCGTAGGCCTTGCGCGGTCCGGTCGGATCTCCGAGGACCCACGCCTTCTGCTTGCAGAACACGATCCCGCCGTTCTCCGCGATGACAGGCCCCTTGAAGCCAAGGTACTGGGAGAGGCCGAACGCGATCGGGAGCACGTTCCCGCTCGCTAACATGACAGGCACGCCCGAGCGCTCCACCTGCCTGAGCGCCGCCACCGCCTCAAGGCTGATGCTCCTCTCACCGTCCGCGAGGGTGCCGTCGATGTCCACCGCGACTGCCTTGACCTCGCCCGGGCGCGGCCTACGCCTCGTCCTCTCCTTCACTCGTCTCACTTTCCCCTGAGCTCTCCCAGGGTAGTGTCTCTCTCTGCAAAAGCATTGTGTTTGTGGATCGATTCCTCGCTCTCGCTCCTGACCGTCACGTGGACCGAGTCGCCCAGGCGCCTGTACTTCCTCAGGAGCTTGCCGAGGATGTCGCGCACGACGTCCTCCACGAACTTGGGGTTCCTGTGCGCCTCGATCACCACGTTCGCCTCGTCGGCCCTCTTGAGCACACCGAAGGTAGGGCTGCTCAGGCTGCTCTCGACGATCTCTATCAGGTCATCGGCCTCGATGTCCACGTGTTCGGGCACCTCGATCATGAGCGCGGTCCTGTTCCTCTGGTTGTGCGAGATGGTCGGGACCTTCCCCTCGATCATCTTCAGCTCGGGCACCTCAAGCTCCAGCTTCCGGAGCGCGGTCTCCATCGCGCACGGACAGACCGTCATGCCCTGGACCTCCACCCCGACCTGCTTCATCAGGCCGTCGTCCCTCGTCGCGCTCGCCTTGGCCATGAGCTTGTACGCCTCGAGGGACTTCTTGCCGCCGTCGGGCCTCTTCTCGATGAAGTAGTCAGCGGTCATCCGGACCTCGGCGTAGCTCGCGTAGTCGTGCCTCTTGAGCAGCGTCTTGCATATGTTCGCCGCGAGCTGCTCCAGGCTCCTGACCTTCAGCCTCACGCTCGAGTCGATCATCTCGTTAATGACTTCGACGTTCCGGGACATGTGCGAGCCCCTCTGGGTCGATGGGAGGTCCACGAAAACGTCGATGTCCGCGACGAGGAAATGGTCCTTGCCTCCCCTGCGGACCATCACGGGCTTCTTGACGCCAGTGACGCCCACTCTGGTGAGCTTGAAGCTCTTCTCAAGAGGACCGCTCTGGCAGTCGACGGGGAATTTGGTTTTCAACACGCGCCAATAACTGGGGCTGATTAATAAATGATGGTCCAAATACTAGCCGGGCGGTAGCTCTAAGTCCCTTTTTATCTACTCGTACTTCTGGCAGCATATGCAGTAGTACCGGTTGTACTCGGGGATGTAGTCCATTTGCCCTCCACACCTCGGGCACATCCGTCCGGGCATCGCGGGCGCTACGGGCGGAGAGACCGCGGACGCCACCACGGACGATCGTGCGATCCTCCTCGACATCCTCCCGTTCTCGGATTCCTCCTTCAACGCCGTGAGCTGGAGCGCGGCTCCGAACACGATGAGCGCGAGCAGCGCGAGGACGGAGAGCGTCATGCTCACGCCGAGCAGGATCAGCGCGTACCCAGCGAGCAGCCCGCCCACGATCGCGGTCACGATGCTTATGGCCACCGCGGCGTAGATGAACGTGACGATGAACACGACGATGCCTATGATCAGCGCGATCGAGTTGAGTGTCGTCGGCGAAGCCCCGGTTATCACCGTGGGCAGGAAACTCGTCATCACGATGAAAGCGAGCACCCCCGCGAGGGCGCTGATCCCG
>JBGOXV010000185.1:0-3259 GCA_041479325.1 Thermoplasmata archaeon | reverse complement strand
GAGGGCGCTCATCACGGCGCTCAACATCGTGATGCTCCAGGCGCAGGTCAAGGTCGGGACCAAGATGACCAGGCGCGTGAAGTCGCTCACCGAGATCGTCGGCATCGACCCTGAGACGAACGAGCTGATCACCAACTCCGTTTACACGTGGAACCCCGCGGATGACACGTTCAACTACAGCGGCCACAGCTACGTCTACGAGAAGGTCAGGATGGCCAGGAACTGGTCCCCGAGGGAGATGGAGAGGGAGATCAAGAGGAGGGTCGACATCCTCGAGTACATGAAGAAGGTCTCCATCGACAGCCATAGGAAGGTCGCGACGATCATCTCCGCCTACTACAAGGACCCGGAGAAGGTCATGACCGAAGTAAGGGCTAAGCTCGCAGAGGGTTCCGAGAGGATCTAGGACCACGGGGAGCAAACCTCTTCTCTGACTTCTGACTATTCGATTCGAACAGCCTGGCTTTTCGCTGAGATACCTGCATCCGGCAGCCCCATCCTGCTCAGGGCAAGGGCTCCGCTGGCATGCGGAAGAATGAAAATCATGAAAGAGGTTTGATTGTAGTTTCGGGGGGGGAGCCTATTGCTGCTGCTCCTCGGTTTCGCCAGTCATCGGCGACTTGATGATCTTCTTGGGGACGACCTTCCTGTCGATCGGCCTTCTGATGACCATCCTGGGGGCAACTGGCTGGGGCTGGGCTGCGGGCTCTGCCGCGGCCTCTGCCTTCGACGGTTCTCCGGCCAGTGGAGGCTGACCCCTCTTCGGCGGCTCCTCCTTCGAGAAGACCGTGCCGCACTTGTGGCAGACGGTGGCTTCCTTCGGATTCAGCGTCCCGCAGACCTTGCACGGGATCGGGCCCTCCAACTTCTTCTCTTCCTCTTTGGCCAGCCAGTCGTCGAAGCTGATGTATCCTGGCTGCCTCTTGAACCAGTCGTCGAACTCCCTGTCGGTGAACTTCTTGCCCAGTTCTCCCTTGGCGAGCTCCCGGTACTTGGAGGTCATCTCCTCGTACTCCTTCTTCATGCGCTCGAGATAGTCGGTCTCGTCCTCGGTCTCCCCGACGAACTTGACCCCGCAGTTCGGACATTCGGTCGACTCAGCGGGTATCCAAGCTCCGCATTCGGAGCACTTCATGGTACCGACCTCGAACTCGACTCCACACTTGGGACATCTCTTGCTCGCCGCGGGTATGAACGCACCGCACTCGCCGCACTCGACCAGCTTGCCCAGGCCGTACTTGTAGGTGTAGACCAGGAACCCGAGCACGACCGCCACGGCGATGATGATGATCAAGATCCAGACCCACATGGGCAGCAGGCCTGCCTTCTTCACCGCGCTAATATGAACTGGCGTCTCGCTGACATAGGTGCCGTTCGAATCTCCCACGTACGCCCTTATCGAGTAGCTCCCGGAATGCATGCCCACCGGTGCTCGCAACTCTTTGACGGCCTGTCCTTCAGAATTCGTCGAGACGATGGTGCTGTTCGAACCGATGATCCTATCGCTGTGGGTCGTGGAGTCCACTAACCAGAACTGGATATCTGGGAGCAACTTCACAGGTGCGCCGCCGTCGGTATACGTGAACGTCGCAGAGACAACGATGAAGTCCCCCGCCTTGAACTCGTTTCCGGCGGCAGAGGTCACTACGACAGTCATCGAAAGCTGATTCAGCGTGAAGTTAGTGAGGGCGAAGTTGTTGTTGGTGTTGTCCGGCTCATCGATCGAGTTGTTGGTGTCTAGTCTCACCCATATCTGGTACAGCCCAGGTGTCGTCAGGCTGACCGTCCAGTTCCATATGATCTTCGTAGAGTGACTGGACGAGTTGCCCCCGATCACAACACCTGTGACGTTGAACAAATAGTAGGTCAAGTTGTGGTTAGCCGCTCTCCAGACCCCGATGGTCATGTTGAATCCTGGCTTCACGATGGGCTGGCCGCCGAGGTTCTGAACATCGACGGTGATGGTGACTACGCGGCCGAACTCTTCGCCTGTGGCGGACACGTTCCTAGTTCCCCGCATGAGGGTTATCTCATTCGGGAGTATCGATAGGTCGGGCCGCACATCTCGCACGGTGATGTGACCAGCGACGGTGTTGTTAGTGTAGTTCGACTCAGTAATAGTCCTGTCTGGGTTGATGGTTGCACTTACCGTCAGATCGGTCTGTTGGTGCATCACGGGTGCCGTAAAGAAGGCTTCGATGGCCACCTCTCCCAGGTCGACATTCAAATCTCTTATGTTGGTCAGTGTGGGGTTCAGGGAAACCATCACGACATCAGTGCCGCTGAAGTCCAACCTGAGCACCGGCGAGGATATCGGGACCTTCCCGAGGTTGAGCAGGTTCGCATGAACTGTGACCACTTGCCCACCAGCTATCGATCCCGTTGGCACAAAGGTTATGCTCGATAGCACCAAGTCAGGGTGAAGGTAGACTTCCTTCGATATGATGGCCACGTTGTTCGAGTAGTTCAGCTCCGATTGCGGTGTGCTTGCCTCGACGCTGATCACATGGGTTCCATTTGTCATCGGGTGCCATGGGGCTGAGCGGGAAACCTGTATGTTTGGCGGAATGCTCAGATTCGCCGAGGGGATAGTGTAGAAGACGTTCCCATCGTCTTTGAATTCGACCTTGACGTTCGCAGTTTTGTCGCCGTTGTTCGCTATCGTAGCGTTTACGGTCGTGGTCTTGTCTATCTCAGCGAATGTGGCGGCCACCGTTATCTCAGGCAAAACGTAGAGATCGGGGAGGGCCTGTACCGTCACTGTAGTCCAACCGATCAGCGGTGTCATGTTCGCCACACCGGGATCTGCGGATATCGATAGGTTGTGCGTTGTGTCCTGGCTGTTCACAGGTGGCGGAGCGAGCCAGTGGCCATTCGCGACTGCGTGGTCGTCAGGCTTGATCTCGGGTATGATGACCGTGTCGAACAGGGCCCCGTTGTCAAAGAAATCGACCTTGACATCGTACGCACCCACCGGTCCGCTGTTGTTGACGGTGGCATTGACATTGACCATATCGCCCTTGACGGGGTTGGATGGGCTAGCATCGATTGGTCCCAACGCCTGGTTGACGAACACATGCGGCAAGGCGCTCGATATCGTCATCGTCGCGTAGGTCGCGTTCTTTCCCAGTGGTTCGCTGTAGGGCATCACGCCGACCGAGATGTTCTGATCTGACCAGTAATGATGGCCTGCCCAATCGTAGACGGCGCTTACCTTGTAGTTGCCCACGAAGGTCGAACCAAGAGCTGTTATCCTCGT
>JBGOXV010000184.1:0-3259 GCA_041479325.1 Thermoplasmata archaeon | reverse complement strand
TTCGTCGCTGGGCACGGGAACCAGGGGACCGCGGACGTCGACCCCTTCCGGGACATCCAGATCAACACCGCCCTGTTCCTGAACTTCATGAGGTACTACCGGGGATCGCTCGTGCTGCTCTCCTCGCAGGCAGTCTATCAGGGGCTCTCTGGCGAGGTCAAGGAGAATGTGGACCATGTTCCCGATTCGCCGTTCGGCATCTCGAAGAGGATGACGGAGGCATATGCGGACTTCTACTATCGTACGGCACACATACAGAAGCTCTGGGTCTTCAGGCTGCTCTACGCGTATGGCAGGGGCGAGCTGGAGAGGCGCTTGCTGCCGATGTGCGCCTGGGCCTCCTCGAACAATGGTAGGGTCGTCCTCCACGGCGGCGGGAGGTCCTACCTGAACCCGCTCAGCTCCTCCTTCGTCGGTGAGGTGCTCCTGCGGGCGGTGAACACCATCGACGACCAGGACGACGGTTCCCGAGAGGTGTTCAACCTCAACCATCCGAAGAGGATGACCTCGCTCGAAGTCGTGAAGCTGCTCGCAGCCGCGAAGAGGTTCGAGTACACGGTCGACACGGGCGGAGAGAATTGGCCGATCACATACTGGGGGGACGCGAACAAGCTCGCGGTCCTGCTCAAGGAATGGAAGCTGTCCTTTCCAGACGAGAAGCGGAGCCTTGTGGATTACTTCATAGACCTCCAGACGAGGCCGATAAAGAGGAAGCTCCGCGAGAAGAAGCCGAAGGGAGAGATCATCTGGCCAGTCTAGCCGGGATCCTTACGACCGACTTGTCGGTGGCCCGCGGCAGGGCAATTTGACGGCGTTCGACGGCCCGATTTCTTCGATTCCGTCTTAGCGTGGCATCAAGTCTTTAAGCTCGCGCCCCGATTCTATCTTCGGAGAGTCGTTCCGATATTCGGAACGAGGAATGGCGAAAGTGGAGCACATGCGATCCAAGTCTACTGAGAGCGACGGAGCGGCCGAACCGTTCGTGGAGGCCCTCAAGATACTGGTTGTCGAGGACAACGAGACCTATCTGGACCGGAACGTAATCGATGAAATTAAGGCGCGGTTGGACAAGGTAAACTTCGAGATCGAAAATGCAGGTACGCTCTCTGCAGCCCTTGAGAAAGTCCGTACGGGGGATTTCGACGCAGCCCTGCTCGACCTCGGCCTTCCGGACAGCAAAGGGCTGGAAACGCTGACCAGATTCCGGGAGGCTTCTCCAGATCTCCCCGTGATCGTGCTGACATCGTTGCGGGATGAGGAATTGGCGGTCGAGGCGGTCAGAAACGGAGCTCAGGACTACATCGTGAAGGAGCCTCTGGATTCCAGGACGCTCGTGAACTCGATATTATCCTCCGTGGAGCGCGGAGAAATCATCCAGAGGGATGCAAGGAAGGTCGAGCTACTTATCTCCCGACGGAAGCTGGCTAGCATTCTCGGGTCATATCCTGAGGACAGGATGTACGCTCACATCCTGCACTTCCTGATGACATCCAGCCGTTCGAGGATAGGCATGTTCGGATACATGCTGGGCAACGACTACCTCTTTCTGACGAAGGTAATCGCAAAGGACGACAAGGGCAAGTCATTCATTCTAGACGGTCCGACTGGATTCGCACGTCCGGACTGGAAAGGCCTCTGGGGCGATGCGCTCAAGGAACGGAGGATGGCTAGCACAGACGACTTCGTCGAGATCCCCGGCCTGAAAGCGCAAGTCCGGGGGTGCATAGCTACTCCGATAGTCGACAAGGGGGTCCTCGTAGGCATCTTCGTCCTTGCAAACAAACCGATGAACCCCGAACTCGAAGACATCGAGCTTCTGGGGGTTGCCTCCGAACTCGTCGGCCCTATACTCCATGCACAAAGACTCCGGGATGAACGATTGGTTGAGACCAAATGGGAGGAGGAGAAGCTCAAAGGCCAGGAGGGGTACATTGCGAACCTCGTATCGGCGGAGAATGTTCTCTTTATTGGTCTGGACAGGAAGGGGATCATCAAGCTGTTCAACGAGGGGGCGGAGCGAATAACGGGCTACACTAGGCGCGAGGTGCTCGACAAGCCCGTGCTCAGTCTGCTCACTTCTGGTGGCAAGCTGAGGGAGTATTACACGGAGTACCAGAGGCTTCTCACGACCGGTGGGATGTCGGTCATGGAATTCGAGGCTCCATTGGTGACCAGGTCAGGGGAGATCCGCACGATCTCCTGGTACGGGCGGAAGGTGATGGCCCGTGGCAAGGAGCTGGGGTATTCGGTGCTCGGGGTCGACATCACGAGGCGGAGGGTGGCGGAGGAAGCTCTTGTCAAGAGGAGCGTAGACGCCGAAGACTCTAGGGTCCGGGCGAGCGCATATTTCGATTTCCTCGCGCACGATATCTCCAATCTGCTCTCTCCAATCATGGCCTACGCCGAGTTGATATCGATTGATGGGAAGACCACCGGGCCAAGCAAGGCGAAAGCGGACAAGATAGTCGATCAGGTGCGCAGGGCATCTTCATTCATCCTGAGCCTCAGGCGATTGGAGGATGCGGAGTTGATAACCCAAGAGCGGATGGAGTCCAAGGACCTTGGGATGATACTGGACGAGGCCGTCACAAGGGTTAAGGCGGAGTACGAGGACAAGGCGATCTCGGCCACCGTCGTTCACGCAACTGAAGATGTCATGTTCATGGGAGGCAAACACCTAGAGAGTATAATCGTCGGGATACTCGAGAACTCTGTCGGGGCTTCGGAGCGAGACGACCTCGCTTTGGAGGTCAAGGCGACACTTGCGACCGAGGAGGGTCAAAAGTCTCTCAGGCTCGAACTCACGGACGACGGACCGGGCATCTCGGATGATTTGAAGGAGTGTTTCATGGTATCCCAGGACCCGGGAAAGCGTTTCGCGGTCGGCATGTCGAGGGGCGTGGCCTCTCCTCTGCTGATAAGCTCAGCGATTGTGAACCACCTCGGAGGGCAGCTGTGGATAGAGGACCGGATTCCGGGGGATTACTCCAAGGGCTCCCGAGTAGTGATGAAGTTCCCACAGGAGGGATTCTTTGGGACCTAGGGTGTTCGTCGTCGAAGATGACCCTCATGTCCTCGAGCTGTACAAGGAGATCCTGAGGATATACGGGTACGAGTTCCTTGGTTTTGCTGTCAATGGCAAGGAAGCGGTCCGGGCATTCGAGGCCATGAACCCTCGACCTGACGTCATAATCATGGACCAACGCCTTCCTTTGATGGATGGGATAGAGACAACCAAAGAGATGATCAGGATGGATCC
>JBGOXV010000183.1:0-3272 GCA_041479325.1 Thermoplasmata archaeon | reverse complement strand
CCCCGGCGGACTTCATCGGAATCACGCCCGCGAGGATGTGGATCTTCTTGTCGAGCCCTCGCGACCTGACCTCGTCCATGAACTTCTCGAACATGTCCATGTCGAAGATGGCCTGTGTCTGGCAGAAGTCCGCTCCAGCGGCGACCTTCTTTGCGAGCCGCGATACCCTGTACTCGTATGGCGTGGCGAATGGGTTCTCGGCGCAACCCAGGTACATCTTGGGCGGGTCTTTGACCACCTCTCCACCGACCTGCTTTCCCTCGCGCCTGAGTTGGTCGAACACCTGAAGCTCGACTATCGAGTCGAAGTCGAACACGTTCTTTGCAGGCTTCTCGTTGCCGAATATCTGATGGTCTCCGGTTAGGCACAGCACGTTCTTGACGCCGAGAGCCGCCGCGCCGAACAGGTCGCTCTGAAGCGCGATCCGATTCCTGTCCCTGCAGGTCATCTGGATCACAGGCTCGATCCCCTCGCGCATGATTATGACTGCGCTGGCTATGCTGGACAATCTCACGACCGCGGTCTGGTTGTCGGTCAGGTTGAAAGCATCTGCGGAGCCTTTCATCATCTTGGCGTGGTGCGTGAGCGGTTCAGGATTCGCAGATTGGGGTGGGCCTATCTCGGCCGTGACGGCGAACTTCCCCGATTCGAAGACTTTCTCGAGGTTGCTGCCCACCTTCATTGGACCGCCTCCTTGCCCTTCTTCTGATGTGGTGTGAGCTTCGCGTCTTCGCGCACATAGGTCCTGCGTCCGCCCGAATGGCTCGTGGACCAGTCCTTGGCCGGCGTGACCTTCTCGATGAGCTCGAGTCGGTTCTGGATCTTCAACCTGTCATAGATGGCCGACCATGCGCAGTCGATGTCGAGATTGACCTCGCACTTCCTGTTGGACGAGCCACCGCAGGGGCCGTTCAGCATGCTCTTCGCGCACCTGGAGATGGGGCATATCCCTCCAGTGGTGTGGATGATGCAGTTCCCGCACCCGACGCACTTCTCCGACCATACGCCCTGCTCTTCGGGGACTCCGAAGATGCCGGTGTTCAATCCAGGGAATGTCAGGTGTGATGGGTACATGTCCCCGATCGTCTGCGCGCCCAACGAGCAGGCCATGGAGAGCGTGACGTCCGACCCGAGGATCTTGTCCTCGGCCTCCTTGACCCACTCCTTCTCGCACTGCCTCTCGACTACGAGAGCCTCGAACTCCTGGCTCCTGCCCTCCTTCTTGTTCTTAACCTTGAGGGCCGAGACGAGCATCTTGACCTCCTTCTCGCCTCCTGCGAGGCAGATGGCGACGCAGCTTCTGCAGCCTATGACCGAGACTCGCTTGTAAGGAGCGAGCATCTCGGCGATTTCGTTGAGGGGTTTCCTCTTCGCCACTATCATTGCTTCTCACCCCCGATGGGACCGAGCTTCTTTGCAAGCGTGACCATCTTCGATACGACCTCCGGGAACATCCATGCGTTCGTAGAGGCCGCATTGAACATCTCGACGCGCTCCTTCTCGATGCCGACCTCGGAGAGCATCTGCTTGACGTATTCAACGCGCTTCCTGCCTTCGATGGAGCCGGTGTCGTAGTAGCAGTTCTTCTCGAGGCATCCGAGGACGAACACGCAGTCCGCGCCATCCTCTAGCGCCTTCAGAATGTGCATGCCATCGACCCTTCCGGTGCACGGGACCTGCACCAGCCTGACGCTGGCGTCGAATTCCTTCCCGCTCCTGGCAGAAAGGACGGCCGCGTCCATTCCGTGCCGCTCGCAGCAGAACCCGACGACCTTCGGCCTTCTCCCGGCCATCAGAAGTCACCTCCGAGGAGCTCGCGCGCTTGAGTCATGATCTGGTCATCGGTGTAGTGATGGAGCTCGATTGCCTTGCTCGGGCAGATTCCTACGCACATGCCGCATCCCTGGCAGAGCTGTAGCCTGATCTCGGCCTTGCTCGCGGTACCGATGAATGGCGCCTCGTACGGGCAGGTCCTGATGCAGGTCAAGCACGCGGAACACTTCTCCTGCGTGACCTGCGCCACCGATCCCCCGAACTCGATCTCGCCCTTCGCGACGAACTCTCCGGCCATGGAACCCGCCGCCTCGCCCTCGGCCTTCGCGACCTCCCTGGGCTTCGGGAACAGCGCGGAGCCGCACACGAATATGCCGGGCCTGGGAGTCGTGACGGGCCATCTCTGGAAGCTGCCCCTCCTGACCCCGCCATCGACCGACATCGGGATCCTCAGCGCGTCGGCGATGACCTCGTTGTCCTGGTTCGCGGGAATCGATGAGAACACGAGCGTCCCGAGCTTGATGCTGAGGACATCCCCTTGGGCGAAGTCCTTGACGGTCAGCTTGGTCGGGTCCTTGGGATCGATCTTTGGCGCTGCCGATTTGTCGTACCTGATGAACCTGATACCGAGGTCGGCGGCTTCCTTGTATGCCAGCTCCGAGAGCCCGAAGGCCCTCATCTCCTGGAATATCACATACACTTGCGTCTGAGAGGCCTTCCTCTTGAGCTGTATCGCGGTCTCGAGAGTGTCATCCCACGCATAGTCCTGGACCTTTATCGTCTTCCCGGAAGGGTCGGGCGTGTCGATGAACACGATCGGTGACGAAGGGACCGAGCCCGCTTGGAGATGCTCGTGGAAATTGTACAACGGCAAAGCGTCCTTTACCACTTTGGCGAGCGTGCCCTTAAGCCGCGCCCACCCTCCGCCAGTCGCAATCACGATAGCTGCAGCATCAAGGTTCTCGATCTTGTCTCCGGCCTTGATTGTCAACTGGTAGTTGCCCCCATAGCCTTTCGCGCCGAGAAGCTGCGAATGGGGCAGGACGACCCCGGGGGCCTTGAGTGATTTCCCGGTCTTCTCGATCAGTATCGTGTGAGCTCCTGTCTTCGCCGCTGCATCTGCCGCTGCCAGTCCCGAAGCGCCTGCGCCGATTATGACCACGTTCTTCGTCTTCATTGCCTCGGTCTGCTTCTCGAGCGGGACCAGAAGCCTCGTGCGTGCGAGAGCAGCTGCGAGCATCGTCTCCGCCTTGAGCTGCGCTCTCTCCGGTTCATTGGCATGAGGCAGCAACGCCTCTTCGCGGATGTTGACGATCTCGATCATGAACTCGTTGATCCCGGCTCTCTTGTACGCCTTGAAGAGCGATGGGTCGATGTCCTTCTTGTGACAGGCCAGGATGACCGCTCGGTCGACCTCGGCCTCCTTGGCTTTGCTGACGACCGCCGGCAGTCCCTTCCCATCGCATATGGCATCGGCCATCATGACCGAGACGACGTTG